>CACPLK010000005.1 GCA_902634795.1 uncultured Prochlorococcus sp.
GACCCACTAAGAAGAGAACTCGACAAAGAATACGTCAAGGACGTTTCAAGATTAAGAGAGAATTTTGCAGTACTAACTTGCGGGGAACATGATGGCAAGAGAGGTGTTAATCGTTTAGTTGAAAAGGCACTTAATTCAAAAACAACAGCAAAAGAAAAAGGCTTTTATTTACCTGGACTTGCAGCATGTGGAGTTGAATTTCAAGATAGATTTAGTAATTTATCTCATCCAGGTATCAACGATAATGAAATTAACTTTTTAGCAAAAGTTCCAAATATGATGCGTTCAAGGTTAACTAATGAATTAAAAATCTTCTTACCAAATCTATCAAATGAACAAAGAAATAAATTAATTGATGTAGCTGTATGTGATACGCGATTTACTCCAACTTTAAACTTTAATGAAATATTTAGCTATGTAAAAGATGATTTAAAAAAGGTAAAGGATTTACAATTGATTATGGAAAACATAATGAATAATTTACTAGAAGATTCTAAAAAATTTGGATTAGATAACTCTTTTTATCTGCATTTGATGCCAAATCTAGGATTAAGAGATGGAAGAGAAATAATGAAATATTCAACTCAAAATGAATTCGGGACAACGGATATTCAGTTTATAATCAAGGGTGCAATAAAAGAAGCAGGTCTTTTATTGCTATTAAATAAATATATATCAAAAAAAACTGGTGTTTATCCTTTCGGTGAGAACTTTAACGTCAGGAATGCTCCAAAGACACTTAATAAATTAATAGACCTATGCAAAGATAAAATCCCTAGTGATCAAATGCCACTGCTTATAGGAGTTGGTGACACTGTAACTTCGGTTCAAGATCATAAAGATAATTCCTGGCTAAGGGGTGGAAGTGATAGAGGTTTCTTAACATTGATCCAAAGGTTGGGAGAGTCATATAAGAAAGAGAATCAAGTTGTATTTGTTAACAGCTGCAACGAAGAGGTATTAAGACCAAGAATTAAAGGGACTGATATGAGAGGTATAAGCGATCCTAATGATGATTTAAAATTCAATATGATTATAAATGATGGACCAAAAGAATATATACAGTGGTTTAAACAATTAGCTAGTAACTTTTAGCTTATTAATAAAAATTTTTATAAAATATTCGTACTTAAATAAATATTTCAACTATAATAAATTAACTCGCGGTTTATTTTATATATAGATCTCTATGGAGATAACTAAAACAGAATTCCCAAGAATCAAAAGAGACTATCTTGATACGTTGCAAATCAATATAGGTTATAAATGTAATCAAGCATGTAGTCATTGTCATGTTGATTCTAGTCCGAGCAGAACAGAAATGATGAGCGATGATATTATAAAACTTATACCTAAAGTTATAAGGTCTAACAATATTAAACTGCTAGATATCACAGGCGGAGCTCCCGAACTTCATCCTAAATTCAAACAGTTAGTAAAAGAAGTACGTAATCTTAATGTTGAAGTCATGGATAGATGTAATTTAACAATACTTACAGAGCCAGGTTATGAACATTTAGCAAATTTCTTAGCATCAAATAAAGTGCAAATAACAGCATCCCTTCCTTGTTATCTAGAGGATAATGTAGACAAGCAGCGGGGTAAAGGTGTTTTTGAAAAAAGTATATTAGCTCTTAAACAGCTTAATTCTTTTGGCTATGGAATGAAAGATAAAGGTCTCCTTTTGAATCTAGTTTACAATCCAAATGCTCCACAACTTCCACCATCCCAAAAAGAATTAGAAGAAACTTATAGACGAGAACTAAAAGAAAGGTATGGTATTTTTTTCTCGAATTTATTTGTTTTAGCTAATATGCCAATTAATAGATACGAAAACTATTTAAAGAGAATTGGAAAACTTAAAGAATATAACAAATTACTCAAAGATAATCATAATCCCGGGAATCTTAACTCAGTAATGTGTAGAACAACTCTAAGTGTTGATTGGAAAGGTTATCTATATGATTGTGATTTCAACCAACAACTTGGAATGAAGAGATATGGGAAAATCAAGCATCTTGATGACCTATTAATTCCACTTGTCTCTTTAAAAAATAATCCTATTTCAATAGGAAATCATTGTTTTGGCTGCACTGCTGGAGCTGGTTCAAGTTGTGGTGGGGAATTAACTTAAAAACCAAGGTTTATTTGTTAAGGCACATCGGACATAATGCTCTTACGTTTAACGATGATTCCAACAATTTAAATCCGAAATTTTTAGCTGCAGCTTTACCAGCATTAATAACATCGTTATTTTCAAACTCTTCAGTTCTACCGCAGCGGATGCAAATCAAATGATGATGATCTGGATGATCATGACTAAGCAATTCAAACCTATTCCCCCCCTCACTTAAATCAAGCTCATTAAGAAAGGTCATCTTGACCAAGAGTCTTAAAGTCCTGTAAATAGTCGCTAGAGATACCTTCTCCCCAGAAATTGTTAATTTGGAATGTACCTCCTCCGCACTGAGATGAATTCCAGAGCCAATCTCTTCAAATAAAGAAAGAACCTTTTTCCTTTGAGGGGTCATCCTTTTGCCATCTGAACGAAGTCCAGATTCAAAAGGAGAAGGATGGGTACGATAGGAAGAAGGGGAACTCAATATCAGCCTTATTTTCTCAATAGTTTAGCGTAATGAGAAAAGCCTGCAACAAACAAAGATCTAAAAATAGTGTTTCAATTAATAATGGTGTCTAAGTGTATTAAATGATTTATATTTAAAATTGATAAATGACATTCTCAAATGGAACAATTTTTTAAAAAAATATCAACCATAAAAAAAGTCAATAATAATAATAGCAAGACATTATTAGAGGATGAAACTCTACTACTCATAGTAGATATGCAGCAAAAGCTTATAAGTAATATTAAAGGCAATCAATTATTAATATTTAATATTAAAAAGCTTATAGATACATGCAATTTACTAAATGTTCGTATCGCTATTACGGAACAAAATCCATTGAAGCTTGGCATGACATTAGAATCAATTTTAGATAATAATGAATACCCCAAATTTGATAAAATGGAATTTAGCTGCTGCGAAAATAGAAACTTTATAAATTATATAAATGAATATAATTTTAAAAATATTATAGTTTGTGGAATCGAGAGTCATATATGTATACTTCAGACATCTATTAATCTTTTAAAAAAAGGTTTTAATATACTAATTCCAAGGGATGCTATTGGGAGTAGAAATGAAATAGACAATGATACTGCTTTTTTAAGGCTTATATTAGCTGGAGCAGTCGCATCCACGACTGAAAGTCTAATATGTGAATTATGTAAGACCTCTAACAGAATAGAGTTTAGGGAGATTAGTAAGATTTTGAAAAATTCATTTTCAAATTAAATAATAAGAAAATGTCTAGACAAATAATTTTTTTCAGGCAGTCTGAAGAAAAGTAATTTGGCATCATGGATGATTTTTATAAAAACATCATTATTTCATTACTTACTTTTAGTATAGGTTGCATTATTTCCCTCATAAGTCCAAAAATCCTAAAAAAGATTTTAAGGAGAATAACCTCTGCCACACAAAGCAAAACAGATGACTACATAGCAACTCTTTTAATTGAGACTATTAAGCCTTTAGGGTTTATCTTAAGCTTTATAGTTGCATGGAAAATTTTATTAATTGGTGGAATAGTAGATAAGACATTAATAGGTATTAGTAAGTTTCTATGTCTAATTTATATTGTCAGATTTGTAAATAGAGTATTTTTGAAAATAATTCAAAGATGGGCTAGCAAAATCAATGATAGATCTATTAGCGAAATGATTCGTTCACTTAGTCCAATGGTTGGTGCCTCAGTTTGGAGCCTCGGAGTTATTTTTTATCTTCAAAATATGGGCGTCCAAATGGCAGCTATTTGGGCTCTATTAAGTGCAGGAGGAATAGGGGCAGGCCTCGCATTAAAAGAGCCTGTTCAAGAGTTCTTCGAATACATAACGATTCTGCTTGATAAACCATTTCAAAGTGGACAGTTTATACACATTGATGGAATCTGGGCAAAAGTTGAGAGTGTAGGTGTTAGATCTACACGCTTAAGAAGTATTAACGGAGAAGCAATCGTAATGAGCAATAGCAGGCTAACAAATGGTGTAATCTCAAATTATGCTGAGATGAAGAAAAGAAGGCTAGTTCATAAATTGGGTGTGGTCTATGAAACTACATATGAACAAACAAAAAACATCCCTATGATGATCAAAAATATCGTTGATAAAACTGAAAATGCGATTTTCGACAGATGTCATTTTATCGAATTCGCAAATAGTAGTCTGGATTTTGAGCTTGTCTATTACATTCCGACAAGTGATTATCTTCAAGCGATGTCAGCCCAACAAGAAATTAATCTAGAAATCATGAAGAAGTTCCAAAATGAAAATATTAACTTCGCATATCCAACCCAAACAATTCATGTGAATAAATAAGAGATTTTCATCTAACTATTTTATCTATTAGAGATTTAGATAAATCCCATAAATTGTCAGATAAATCTTCTCTCTTAGCATCATTGCTGATATCAGTTTTTTCAAAAATAAATTTACCTGATGAAATTATTTTATTACTATAATAATTGAATCCTGGTTTTTTATATTTACATAAACAGGCTAAATTACTTAAAATCAACCCTGCTTCTTTATTTGATGAAGTTATTCTTAAAATATCTCTAGCTAAAAAAGCGAATAATAATTGTCCTAATTGATTGTATTTTCTGCTATATCTAAAAAACCCTTGACTATCTCTAGAGATCACCAAGCCTGGAGCCCATGCAATAACGGGGATTAAAAAATTTTTTTTAATCAAGTAAGAACTTAATTTTTTGGCAAAAAGAATGTTACATAATTTACTATCTTTATAAGCTTTATCAGCATTAAATTTATATCCATCAATCATCTCAAATCCAGCACCAGATTGTAATCCTTTTAAGTTTCCTAAGCAGGCCTTCGCTCCAACTTTCCCTCCAGGACTATTAGGATTATGAACTTCTGAAGAGGTGATAATTATTTTTGGATCATTACTTGTATCTAACAAAGATAAAATCTTTTGAGTCAGATAGAAATGTGATAAATGATTGACTGCAAAAGTTAATTCAATTCCCTGAGTTGATCTTCGAGGTGTTTTTGATCCTGTGTATTGAAGACCGGCATTTAAGATTAAAACATCAATCTTCACACTTCTCATTTTAAGTTTATAATATAGCGAATCAATACTTTTCAAATCGGAAAGATCCATAATTGGAGTAAAAATCTCTCCTTTCTTAGAAAATTCAAGTGGATATTGATTAAATATATTTGTCAATACTTCATTCGCTCTAAATATATTTTTACATGGTAAAATTATATTGTGACCAAGGGAAATTAAATTTATAACTGCTTGATAACCAATACCTGATGAACCACCTGTTATAAAAATAGTTAAAGGTTTATGTTTTTTTGAACTATTGGATTTTTTAGACATAGATTTATAATTTTATCATTTAATGATTTAAGAATTAAATTAAATTGTTTAATATCTCAAATTTCAATCAAAAAGTCTTCATATATACTTAAAAATAAAATAAAATCATTAAGTTGATAAAAAACATTAATACAATTCATTGTTAATGCCATCACGAGCTATTGTTGATTCTATAGGCATAGGTGTTTAAAGTGGGAATCCTGGGAGCCAGTAAAATAACTAAATCTTATTCTAAGAAATCAAATCCTATTTTTGCATTCCAAGTAAACGGAAGAAATGCCAATCTTCCTAAAGGGAAGCCATGAGTACTATTGCATTAAAAGATGCTCTAGTACTAGGTTCAGGCCCAGGAGCTTTATCAATAGCGGCAGCATTGGCAAGTGAAAACTTAAATGTTGATATTTTATCGGAGCAGTCACCAGAGGAGCCTTGGCCTTTCACGTATGGCATTTGGGGTGAAGAGGTTGACGAGCTTGGGCTAAGTCATTTACTTGAACATAGATGGATAAACACTATTAGTTATTTTGGTGAAGGTGACAAGGATCCAAATTCTAAGAAAAATGAGGTTACTAAACACAATAGAGATTATGGTCTTTTTGATAAAAACAAATTACAAGCTTATTGGCTAGAACAATGCCATAAAGCTGAAATTGAATGGCATAAAGGATCCGCAATCAACTTAGAGACTAATCAATTAATCAGCACAGTTAAAACTTCTAAGGGGAAAGAACTTAATGCTCGGTTAGTAATTGACGCCACTGGATATAAACCAGTTTTTATAAAAGCTCCTAATCAAGGGCCAGTCGCTGTTCAAACTTGTTATGGAATCGTAGGGAAATTCAACTCACCACCTGTAGAGAAAGGCCAATTTGTTCTAATGGATTATCGTTGCGACCACTTGAATCAAGAGGAGAGAAAAGAAGCGCCAACATTTTTGTATGCAATGGATATGGGCGATGGAAAGTTTTTCTTGGAAGAAACATCCTTGGGTCTTTTCCCTCCAGTCTCACTTGATGAGTTAAAAAGAAGACTTGAGAAAAGATTAGAAACTAGAGGTTTAGAGATAAAAAGTCTTGAGCACGAAGAGCATGGTTCATATCTGCCAATGAATATGCCTATCCCTGATCTAACACAACCAGTACTTGGCTTTGGCGGTTCTGCTGGAATGGTACATCCCGCATCGGGATACATGGTTGGGAGCCTTTTAAGAAGAGCGCCTAAAGTTGCCAAAGCACTTTCATTAGCGATGAAAGATAAGAAAGCATCCTCTGCTTCTTTAGCAAAGAAAGGTTGGCAAGTCTTATGGCCATCAGAGCTTAGAAGAAAACAAGCTATTTATAAATTTGGATTAGAAAAATTGATGCGATTCGAAGAGAAGTTGCTAAGAGGCTTCTTTGTAGAGTTTTTTAGTTTACCTAACAAGCAATGGTATGGATTCCTTACAAATACACTTAGCCTTAAAGAATTAATCTCAGCAATGTGGAAAATGTTTAGGAAATCACCCTGGACAATCAAACAAGGCTTAATGAACATGCATGGTAGAGAATTAAAATTATTATTTAAAGCATTATTAGTTAATAATAAATGAGAAATATTCTTATAAGTGGAGCAAGCAGAGGTATAGGTAAAGCAATAGCATTAGAACTACTTAAAAAAGGACATTATTTAAGCTTAGGAGTAAGAAAAAAAGAAAATTTAATTAATACACCCTTAGATCCAAAATTAAATAATCCAGAAAGTTTTTTGGTACATAGGTATGATGCAACTGATCAAAATTCATCAAAGTTATGGGTAGAGCGCACAGTCAAAACTTTTAAAAATATTGATACTATTATTCATTGTGCTGGGATTTTAAAAAAAACAAATTTAATATTCAATGACAATGAAATTAAGGATATTGAAGATATATGGAAAGTTAATGTGATGGGTCCTTGGATATTAACAAAACACGCTTGGAAGTATTTATCACTTAGTAATTCAGCACGAATTATTGTATTAGTATCGATGAGTGGAAAACGATCAAAGGGTAACTTAGCTAGCTATTCAATGAGTAAATTCGCTTTAATGAGCTTATGCCAAACCATGAGAAATGAAGGATGGGAAAAAGGTATTAGAGTTACAGCTATTTGCCCAGGCTGGGTAAATACTGACATGGCAAAAGAAATAAATAATTTCCCCAAAAAAGATATGATTCAGACAAATGATATTGCAAGTATTTGTTCCAATTTACTGGATTTACCAAACAGTTCTGTTCCTTTTGAAATTGCAATAAATTGTCAACTTGAAACAATCATGTAGAATAAAAATTATTTTTTAAATAGGATTACTAGTTCTTTTAAATGAATTAAACACTCCCAGAATTGCCTTACGGAGATACTTATGAAAATAATTTCTATAAAAACTTCCTATAGCTTTACCTACTGAATACGTTCTTTGTATAAGACCAACTAAAAAATTAAAGAGCCATAAACAGATTAAAACAGTAAGAGCCAAAGAAGTGATTGAGTAAACCTTATTAAGCTGTTCTTGTATAGGCTCTAAGAATTGAAGATAATCAGAAATGTTCATATTCGCTAAAGGTCATTAGCTATTAAACATATTTATAGCTATAATTTGATAATTAAGCAAGAAGTTATAAATTATATGTATAGAAATAAAAAATAATTATTTAGATTAAAAGGCAATTGAAAAGCGAGAAAAAGTATACATAACGTATGCAACTGAAATCATCGAAATAGCTATCAAAAGACCCTTTAATCTGTTAGAAAATGTTGAAAAGAGTTCAAGGTCATCGGTATCATAACCTCCAAAACTACCAAGAATTGCGAGTGACCACATAGGAAGAGAGGAAAATAATATTGAAAGACAAAAACTAAATATAAACATCCTATTCATAAGGAATGAAAGCAGAAATGTTATGGCCGCAAAAAACAAAGATCCATTTAATCCAATTCTTAATTCATCATTTAAGCTTTTTGGAAAATTACTTTTGCCTTCTAAATGATTTTTGCAATTATTAACTTCTGATTCAGACAAACGAAAATAGTTTGTATCTGGAATTCTTTTTTTCTTATAAAGCCTTAGCAATCTAACCTCAAAAGATTTTGGATCATTAGTTTTGAAAAAAGAAATTATTTCACCTGGTTTCATCCTACTAGCCTCACTTTTTAAATTAGTGGTACATCCAAGTTTATATAAATCACCATTTTTCATTAAATAAACAAATCCTGACATAATTTAATCTTCTTAAAAAATGATGTGTTTGGAATATAAAAACAATGGATTATATTTTTATAGTAAAATATAATTTCCAAAGAAAACAATATAGGATATACTTGTTTAGCATATTCTATTTAAGATCTATAGGATTTACAAATCATATCTAGGTATTGGACACAAGATGATTTTAGCAGGAAAATTATGAAGCACAATATTCTATATAGCTTTAGAAGATGTCCTTACGCAATTAGAGCTAGATGGGCCGTATTAAATACAAATCAAGTAGTGGTGTTAAGAGAGGTCGAACTAAAGAACAAACCTATTGAATTAATTCAAATATCAAAGAAAGCAACTGTACCTGTCTTAAAGACAAGTTTAAATAAAGTAATTGATGAGAGCTTAGAAATCATGATTTGGTGTATTAAAAGATCAAATATGCATGAATTATTTGGTGATAATAATAATGAGAAGTCAAAAGAAATATTTAGCCTTATAGAAACAAATGATAAAGTATTTAAATATCATTTGGATCGGTTTAAATATGCATCTAGATTTAATCCTGAAGAATCAGAAACTCATCGTGCTGCAGCTATGAAAATACTTTTATATTTAAATAACATATTAAAAGAATTTTCAAACGAAGGAAAACCTTTGTTTCTTGTTGATTCAAAAGAGACCCTAGCTGATTGGGCTATTTGGCCATTTGTAAGGCAATTTAGAATAGCGGACATAAAAAAGTTTGATCAAAGCAATGAAATCAAATATTTACGAAGTTGGTTAAATTATTTTTTTACGCATGAAAAGTATCCAATAGTTATGAAAAAAAATGAACCATGGAACAAGCAACATGAACCTCTATTCTTTGGGCAATAAAGTAGAAAATCATTCTGAAGCCCTTCTTTTGTCAATGATTCTTGATAACTCTAAAAAATAACCAGCTGTACAAAATTTACCAAGATTTCTATCTCTATTTCCAATATCGCTCCTAAACTCTGCAGTCTCAGCCATGACTAAATCCAACTGATCCTGAGGCAGCTCATAGAGTTCTCTTAATTCAACCTCTTTACCAAGTAGATGACTTTTAAACCATTTTTCTTTTAATTCTTGCGGAGGAATATCTTTGTAAATTTGTCGGTTCATATAAAGGAGGGGAATAGTTTATTAAAACTAATTTTTCTATAAATTATAACTTTAGTTAAGTGTATTAATTCTCATGCTGAGGCTTTTTTATATTTTGACTGCAAAGATATTGCGACTACGCATAAAGACAATGAAATTAATCCACAAAATTCTGTCCACCCTTTAAGCCCAAAATTACTAATGAACAAAGGCGCTATTACAGTAATTAGGCCTCCAGAAAGAAGTGGTTGTAAAAATAATTGCTTAATAGAAAATACAGGTAGCGTATTAGTAGAGTTTCTAGGATCGGCCAATCTCAAAAGTAATAGTCCGCTAGCTGCAACTCCCGTTGCATTTCCAAACTCTGCTATTGCTCTCTCAAACCATTCTTCTCTAAAAAATAATCTAGAAAAAATCAACATCCCAACAAGATTCCAAATCAATCCGCCAATAGCTAAAATCGTTATTGGAACCCAGTAGTTAACTAATAAAGGTAAATTCAATCCCGCCATGGCGGTAATTATGAGTAAATCAGTTGAAAGTATGCCAATCTCACGTTGAAAAAGTGATGAGATTAATTTAGTCTTTCCAGCTTTTTCTAATGAAAATCTTACTAAAAAGGAACCCATCAAAGCCAATGGAAATACTGGAAAAGCAAATATCACCTGCTTACTTATATCACTCAAATAAGTGGAAGATAGCCTTAAACAATAGAGTAAAAAGATGCCTACCAATACAGCTAATCCAACCAAAGCAAAATTATATAAAAGCAACTTAAGTTGTTCAATTGGTTTAAATTCCAAGTCAACGTCATTTAAATCATTTGTGAACTCTTTTTCAGCAGTTACAAGCCATCCAAAAAACCTACCTATAACAACTAGACCGCTCCCTAGCAAAGTAGAAGCAAGTAATCCTACAGTTGCCATTGCAAATCCCAGATCTAATCCCTCAGGGAAGCCTAATTTCATAAAACTATCTCCCATTATTGCCGCAGCTCCATGTCCTCCTTCAAAACCAACTTCAATAATGCATCCCATTAGTGGATCTACTCCTAAATAAGGAAGCAGAAATGACAAAACAATTATCCCACCTACAACATATTGACCAAAACCTAGTAGAAGTCCTAACAATGCCTGAGAAGCAACTGGTTTCCATAAAGCACTAATCCTTGGAATAGGTCTTCCCAGCATTAACGTCGCAAAGACCAAAGTAAGTAATGGAGTTGGTAATTGCATCCAAGTATTCAAAACCCTCTCTGGTAATAAAGAAAAAGGTCCATAAGGACCAATTAAAAAACCTAATGCTCCAACTAAAAGTGCTATGGGAATACCAAATCTTTCCAACTTCATTGCTGAATCCAATCTTCTACCAAGGGTTAGAAGAATTCCTATTATTCCAAGCAAACCCAATGAAAGTACTAACGTTGGGATTGCATTAATTTTATATAGGTGTTCCAAACCTAAAAAAGATAGACTCATCTATTAATAAGCTTAGGGAAGTAAATGAGAATTCCTAAAAAATAATATCCCATATGAATATTTAACATCGAAAGTAATTTTGATTCTTATCATATCTCAATCAAATCATTTAATTAGCTCTAATTGTTAGTAAATATGAGATCAATCTATAATTAAGAATCAACTAAATAAATATCTTAAAAATATTAAACTAATAATAAATCAGAATAATTCACATTGATATTATTGAGCTATTCATAAATAAAACCAATAAAAAAGCCCCAATTATGTGGGGCTTTTTATTTAGTTAAATTTATTTAACTATTTTAATGATACTGAAGCAGTATCAAGATTACTTAAGGCTCCAGTTACTCGTTTGAAATCAAAGCCCATTGCCCTAAGAGCATGCCATAGGTGACCTTGAATAAAGAAGAATCCAAAGTAGTAATGAACATTAGCTAGCCAAGCACGAGAAGTATGAGCACCATTTGGAAGATCAACAGTATCGATCCAATAAGGAGAAATTCCAAATTTAAGTGCTAATGGTTCTCCAAACCATTCAACAGGGTAAACAGTGGTATTTGTTGCACTCCAGAATGCTGCGACCACTGCCATCCAGCCAATACCAGCTAGTGACCAAGAAAGAATAGCTTCTGCAGAAAGAAGACCAGCTCCTTTGAACTTCGTATATTCTCCAACTTGCTTAGTAGCGATATGGAAAGCACCACCAGTAATTTCTAAGAAAGCCAAGAAAGCATGACCTCCCATAACATCTTCCAGACTATCAATAGTTAGGAAGTCAAACTGATGATCCCAGATATGACTCAAGTTAAGGTCGTATTCAACCTGACGAATAGCTCCAATGGCAGGATCGTAGATTCCATGAATTCGCGCCCATTCAACAAACCATATACAAGCAACACCGAAGAAAATCAAATGATGTCCAAGGATGAAAGTCTGGTTATCTGGGTTATCCCATTCAAGCTTGAATTTTCTGGCCTGTGGCACAGAAGATTCTTGCATATCACTAGAGAAAAGAAGAGAATGCATCAATCCACCTGCCCCATAAGCCATGGATCCAACCAGATGACACACAGCAACTGCAACAACCGCACTTCCACCAACAAAGGCTCCAGTTTCATCGAAACCAATACCCAAAGCTGCTAAATGAGGAAGCGCAATTAAAGGCTGATGACCCATTGGTACGGAAGGGTCAAATCGAGCCAATTCAAATAACGTGAAGGCACCAGCCCAGAAAGCAATCAAACCGGTATGAGCGGCATGAGCAGCAATAAATTTGCCTGAACGGTTGGTGACCCCTGAGTTACCAGCCCACCACCCGTAGGTGACAGCTGAATTTCCATAGGTCTGCATTAGAAGTGCTATTTTTCAAAACCGATCAGAGAATACTGCAATTTCACCGAATACTCATGCAAGAGAAAGAATCTGTAAATTTTTTTTATTATTCAAATCTTATGCAAATAAAAAAGCATCAAAAAGAGCAGGTTTAAAACAATAAAAAAACAGACAGACAATGAGAGATAACAAAAAAATCAAGCGAATTGCCTACCTAAGACTTTTTAATTAAAGAATTAATTGATACATAAAAATAATTTATATCAGGCATTCGAGATCAAACAAGCCTCATAATCCATATAAATACATCCAAATATGTAATTAATATAAAAGATTAATTTGGTCTCTTTGTTTATAACTATTAAATAGATAAATCCTTGTGGATAGTAAATCATGAACTTCAATCGATTTAATAGTCTAGAGATGGAGACAGAAGACCACTATAGAGAAAGAGCGAATGTTTATAGAACGTCGCCTGAATACGGAAAAATGATTTCTCTTTATCCAATTTTGAAGACATCGATAAAAGACTGTAAAGGTGAAAATTTAGTAGCTTAAAAAGCGAATTCTTAAATATCGAATTAACAAAAACTCTTAGTTTTTTCTTTAGGCTGCTCTTCGTTCAAAATAACCATCATTATTTTGCCAATATTCAATAACTTTTTTACACCCGCTTATAAAATAGAAAACTTTTGGCTTCCATGGTAATTGCTCAGGATCATTTGAACTCCTCCAGTGATATCCTGGCTTTAAATACCCCCTTTCTCTCAACAACTCTAAAGATTGTTCATCTACTCTTAAAATCTCGCTAGCCTCTTTTTCTGATAACCACATTGATGCTTCTATCATTCTTGAACAATCAAGTATCTTCCTTTTAACGTAAAAAGCTAGCCAAAGGAAGCTCTAGATATCAGCTTGAAAAGAAGGTAATAATAAAATTATATTTCAATTAAATTAAAATCATAGAAAAAATATTATTTAAATATTGTTAAACCAAGGTCTAATAGTATTTTGACTTATAGGTATTGTTAACCCAGAATCAATAGATGGATTAGAAAACTTAGTGGTTTCTATATTACTTTTATCAATAACTAATTTAGAAGATTCTATATAACTTCTTTCATCCCATCCTGGTTTCCAATTAGATAAATCAATTAATTGGTACCAAAACACTTTTACAACCAAATTTGAATCTAGTACAGACATCAAAATAACCCATCTATTTAGTAATTCTCCGCCATAATTTATTGCAACAAAATAAACTTTTCCATCAATAGGGAATAAGCTAGTCCATGCTTTTATGGGAGGCCATATCATAGACTTAAATAATTTATATTAATTATTCCTACGAATAACTTTGTTAGCATTATCATCTTAATTTAAATACTAACATATAATTACTTTTCCTTCTTTATTTTTATATATTCTTCTCTGATTGATTTTAGCAATGCCTTTTTCTTTCTCATTATTTTATCCTTTTCATTAAAGTCTATTTGAAGTCTCTCTTCTTTTGTTAAGTTCATCCAATTAACCATATCAAATTTTTTTTCAGATTTCTCTTGAAGTTTTTTCTTCTTCTTCTTTTTGAAAAGAAATTTAAAGAGCATTATATTATAAAATTTAAATTAATTTAGTTTATTTAGTACTTATCATAGACATATTATTTTTTTATGACGATATTTTTAGTTACCCTCACCCAGCTTCCAGAGGTTTATGTCTGTATTCTCAATTTCTTTTCGATCAACAACTGATCTTGTATCAAAAACCCAAGTTGGTGATCTCATCAAAGAAGCTAAATAATTCCAATCAAGTCCAAAGAATTCATCCCATGCAGTAAGAATTAAAACTGCATCAACATTTTTAAGTGCATCTGGAATGGAATTGGCCATTTTCCAAATCCCTTGATTATTAAATGAAAGTTTTTCAAAATCTTCTGCAATTCTCTTAAATGAAACCTTTGGGTCATAAATTGATAAAATTGCTCCTTCTTCTAGTAAGTCACTGCAAATTCTTATTGCAGGGGATTCTCTTGTATCGTTTGTGTTTGCCTTAAAAGAAAAACCTAGTATCGCTATATTTTTTCCATTAACTGTACCAAAAAGCTTCTCAAGGACAATTTTATAAATTCTATCTTGCTGCCAAGTATTGAGCACCACAACTTGATTCCAGTAATTAGCAACCTCTGGCAAACCAAAATATCCACTCAAATAAACTAAATTCAAAATATCCTTTTTAAAACAACTCCCGCCAAACCCAGGTCCTGCAGAAAGAAATTGATTACCTATCCTTTTATCTGTTCCAATTGCTTTGGCAACTTCCTGAACATCAGCTCCAGTAGCTTCACAAAAGGCTGAAATAGAATTTATGGAACTAATTCTCTGAGCCAGGAATGCATTAGCAGCTAATTTTGAAAGCTCGCTACTCCATAAATTAGTACAAATTATCTGTTTACTGGGGACCCAATTCAAATAAATCTTAACTAGTGCATCTACTGCCTCAGGATCCTCTCCACCAATTAAAACCCTATCAGGTTTTTCTAAGTCATGAATTGCGGTACCTTCAGCCAAAAATTCAGGATTCGATAAAACAGAAAAAGTTTTTGAAATTTCATCTTTTTTATTCCCTCTATTTGTTGTCTTAAGTATCTCTTTTATTGCTTGTGCAGTACGAACTGGAAGCGTACTTTTTTCAATTACTATAGTGTGTCCTTTTGCATATTCAGCTACTTGCCTTGCACTAGCTTCAACCCAACTAAGATCACTTGCTTGTCCAGCTCCAAGACCTTTTGTTTTTGTTGGTGTATTAACTGATATAAAAATCATATCAGCATCAGATATTGACTTTTCCATTTCTGTACTAAAGAAAAGGTTTCGCCCTCTTGTTCTTGAAATTATCCGATCTAATCCAGGTTCAAATATTGGTAACTTATTAAGATCTGAATTATTCCATGCAGCGATTCTTTCATTATTAATATCAACGACCCTAACTTCTAAATCGGGACATTTATCTGCAATAACAGACATGGTTGGACCGCCAACATAACCAGCGCCAATACAACATATTTTTTGGATTTTAATAGAGCTCATTTAAAATAATCCATCATTTTCTTAAGTAATCAACTTTTTAATTAACTGATCTAAATCCTCCTTTGAAAAAATATATTCCTTACTCTCCTCATCCTTTTGTTTATCCCTTAATTTCTTCATCAATAATTGCCCTTTAGATGCCTCATCCTCGCCTATAACTAAAGCCCATTTTGCCCTACTTTTATCTGCTCGCTTAAATTGTTTTGAAAAAGACGAACCTGAGTAGTCCAATTCAATCATTAATTTGGATGACCTTAACTGACAAGTAATTTCCAAAGCAAGTTGCTCTGCTTTTTCACCTTTATGAATGACATAAACATCTGGAGGTTTTGATTGAAAAATTTTATCTCCAGCAAGAATTATCAGCCTTTCCATCCCAATAGCCCAGCCAATGGAAGGGGCTTGAGGCCCCCCCAGATCGCTTATCAAGCCATCGTAACGTCCACCACCACATACAGTTGCCTGAGAACCTAAGTGATGACTTGTTATTTCGAAAGCTGTATGAGAATAATAATCGAGTCCCCTTACCAAGTTATTATTAATTTCATATGGAATCTTTAGATTATCGAGTAACTCCTGTAAATATTCAAATCTAGTTTTACTCTCATTAGATAAAAAGTCTTTTAAAGAAGGAGCTTCAAATAAAAGTTCTTTTGTAGAATTATTTTTACTATCTAATATTCTCAAGGGATTAACATTAATTCTTTTCTGAGAATCTTCATCTAATAAATTAAATCTCTGATTAAGCCAATCTTTTAACTCCTCTTTGAAAATATTTCTATCTTCATTACTTCCAAGGCTATTAATTTCTAAAGTCAAATCATTAAGACCAACATCTTTTAAAAAGTTCCAAGCTATTGAAATAACCTCAGCGTCACTCATGACAGAGGGTAATCCAACAAATTCAACCCCAATTTGATGGAACTGCCTTTGTCTTCCTGCTTGAGGCCGCTCGTATCTAAACATTGGTCCTCTATACCAAAGCCTTTGAGGCCCATTATTTAATAATCCATGCTGAACAATTGATCTCGCAACAGAAGCTGTACCTTCAGGTCTCAAAGTACAAGAACGACCTCCTCTATCGTCGAAACTGTACATTTCTTTGCCCACAACATCGGTGTTTTCTCCAATCCCCCTTAAAAATAATTCAGTTTGTTCAATAATCGGCGTTCTAATTTCTTGAAGCCCAGCTCGACTAAAATGCTCCAGTGCTATTGATTCGACATTTTGCCAGCCCTGACTCTGAGCAGGTAAAAGATCTACCATTCCTCTTAAATTCTTGAGATTGGTCAAAGCAGCTTCAGCAAAATTATTTGTTGATTGTTTAATAGTAATTGTTTACGTAAACTGAAAATAATATTTAATGGATGAGTTTTGAGAAACCAAATTTTTGAGGCTTAATTTAGAAAATTCATTAAGGTCAATTCTCTAGTCGAGTAGCGCCCGAATATTTAACCAACCAAAAATTAACTCTTCTTCTAACATTAAAAGGCATTTCATTTTGAAGTTGAATTAATTCCATCGCTCCTAGTCTCTTTAGTTCTCTTGATTCAAGTCTCCACATTTTTTCCGCCTCACAAATTAACCGAGCCCAACTTCTTGAATGTTGCCATTGTCTTAAACGCTTTTTCAAATCGCCACCATCTGTTTTACTTTTAAGAAGAGCAAACCGGCCAATTATATTATTCTTGGTAGAAAATTTTCTCATAAAACAACCATGGAGAAAACTCTAGAAAAACTCGTTACTCAATACATTAAACATATAGCAAAGATTTGAAATGAGTACTTTATGAAAATTCCACTTCAAGAATGAAAGTCGACCTCATGTACAGGAAATTCTAAATTTTGCATATCCCTACGACTCATTTTTCTAGACCAAGCCCCTTTAATCGCATCGTTCCATCTAAAGCCAGCCTTTTTAGCTAAATACCTTTCCTCATAAGAGATCTCAGCGCGAAGAAGAACTTTTGGTTCTAACGCTCTTGTCAATAGTTTTTCGAGTTCACTGCATCTTTTAAAAACCTCAGACAAATATATGCAATCTGTCAAAGCCCTATGCGCATTCCAGACCGGTACACCGTATGCCAATGCAAGATCTCTCACAGAAGGGCGAGTTTTTAATTGTCTATCAACTGGCCAGGTTATGTCGTCCATAGAACAAATCCATTGTTTTTCAATCTGAGGCAATTTATTAAGACCAAACCATTTCATGTCAAATTCTGCATTATGAGCAACAATCACATCTGATACTCGGACCAAAGATTCAAAATATTTAATTGCTTCAGATAAAGGTTGAGGCAGTCTAGTTATTTCAGCAGGAATATTATTTATTTTTTCAGCGTTATTGATTTGAACTGGTAAAAGAAAAGATTGCTGCGCTAAAACCGATCTACTTTTTACATTAAAAAGGATCGAACCTACTTCAAGACAATCATCAATTTTATTGTCGAGACCGGTAGTTTCCGTATCTAAAATCAAGATATTCTCAGGAAAATGTTCTTTACTTAAAATCTCAACCCGTTCTTCGTTAGATTTTAAAGAACTCTCTTCTCCTAGATCTTTCGCTTTTTGGTTGCGAATTTCTTTTGGTGTTTCATATAGAAAGCCAAGCTGTTCGCTCTCTTCCTGATGATTGTGCTCTTCTTTCACTTCAAAAATATTTAATCATGCTTCCATTATCATCCAAAAAAACAGAGTTAAAAAAACTTGTAGAACATTATAAACAAAATATATTTATATTTAATTTATAATTATTTTTGTATTTAACTTTATAGAGTGATTATTCTTCGATGAGTACTTTTAGGCGTGTAAATGATGTTTCTTGTCAATGGCCATCAAGACCAATTGGTCTTATAGAACTAATTGGAGGTAGCTATATTTCAATCAAGCCAGAAGTTACATATAAAAGACTTATTTCTAGTTTTTTACAAAGAAATTTTGCAGTACATTCATGGGGCTATATCCCTAACTTTGATCATCAACTTCAAGCAAACTATGCGTGGAAACAATTCCGAAAATCTCGAAAAATTCTTGAAAAAAGAGTTGGTTTAAAACCAAGATCAATAAAACTTGGGCATAGTCTTGGATGTAAATTACATTTACTAGCACCGGATGGAGGAAGGGATTGCGATGGTTTAGTAGCTATTAGCTTTAATAATTTCAAGGCAGATAAATCAATACCTTTTCTTAAAAAAATGTCTCAAAAGCTTAACTTTCAAACTGAATTTAGTCCAAGTCCTTCCGAAACATTAAATCTTATCAGAGAACATTATGAGCAAATAAATAATCTATTAATAAAATTTAAGAATGATAATCTAGATCAAAATGAATTATTACTTAAATCATTAAAGAACAGGTCTTCTGATAAATCTAAAATTCTTTTGTTAGAAGGTAATCATCTAACCCCAGTAAGTATAGGAATAAGAGAGAAATTAATAAATTCTAATTTTCAAAGCTCTTTAAAATACGAAAAAATTGATTTAATAGTCGATCAAGTAACTCATTGGAATGTTTAATATTAATTTCTTAATTTATCTAAAACTGATCTATCTTCAAGAGTACTTGTATCCCCGCTTATTTCATCGCCTGAAGCCAATGCTCGCAAAATTCTGCGCATTATTTTTCCACTTCTTGTTTTAGGAAGAGAATCTGTAAATTTAATTTCATCGGGTTTGGCAATTGGTCCTATTTCATTCATGACATGTTTTTTTAATGTTGTCTCAATTTTTTCATTTGCTTCTGCACCAGTTTTCAAAGTGACAAAGGCTACTATTGACTCTCCTTTTAAATCATCAGGTCTACCCACAACTGCAGCTTCTGAAACGAGCTCATGACTTACTAAAGCTGATTCTATTTCCATAGTTCCAAGTCTATGGCCAGATACATTTATAACATCATCAACTCTACCCATAACCCAAAAATAACCTTCTTCATCTCTTCGAGCACCATCTCCAGCAAAATATATATAGCTATTGTCTAAAGGTTTTAAATACTCCCAATAACTCTCTCTAAATCTTTTTTCATCTCCATAAACATTTCTCATCATTCCTGGCCATGGTCTTCTAACTACCAAATATCCACCTTGATTATTAGCTACAGAATCCCCATCTGAATTGACCACATCAGCTTCAATCCCAGGCAAAGGGAAAGTTGCTGATCCTGGTTTGGTTGGAGTCGCTCCTGGCAGAGGACTAATCATTACTCCTCCTGTTTCTGTTTGCCACCATGTATCAACTATTGGGCATCTCCCTCCTCCAATAACATCTCGATACCAAATCCAAGCCTCTGGATTAATAGGCTCTCCAACAGTTCCTAAAAGTCTCAAACTAGATAAATCGTATTGCTTAGGGATTTTTTCTCCTGCTTTCATAAAAGCCCTTATGGCAGTTGGAGCAGTGTAAAAAATTGAAATTTTATGCTTCTGAATTACATCCCAAAAAGCACCTGGATTCGATGGTCTAGGAACTCCTTCATACATGACGGTAGTTGCTCCATTAGATAATGGGCCATAAACGATATAACTATGTCCAGTTATCCAACCCACATCAGCAGTGCACCAATAAACATCATTTTCACGAATATCAAAAATCCATTTAAAAGTTAAATGAGACCAAAGGTTATAGCCAGCAGTTGAATGAACTACTCCCTTTGGTTTACCTGTAGAGCCAGAAGTATATAAAACAAATAAGCAATCCTCACTATCCATTTGTTCTGGCAAACATTCTTCTGATTGACTATCTACAATTTCATTCCACCAAAAATCTCTACCATCATCCATAGCAATAAGTTTTTTTGTCCTTTGAACAACCAAAACTGATTTAACCTTTGGACAAGCGCCACCTTCCAATGCTTGATCAACAGCATCTTTAAGAGGAATTATTTTATCTTTTCTATAACCTCCATCAGCTGTAATTATTGCTTTCGCTTCTCCATTAATTAATCTATCCCTGAGAGCCTCAGAGGAAAAGCCTCCAAATACGACTGAATGTGGTGCTCCAATCCTTGCACAGGCAAGCATTGCGATTGCAGCCTCAGGCACCATAGGCATATACAGCGCGACAAGATCACCTTTACCTATACCTATGGACTTGAGTGCATTAGCTGCTTTGCAAACTTCTTTGTGAAGTTGTTTATAGGTATATTTTTTTTGCTCCCCTGGCTCTCCTTCCCAAATCAAGGCAACTTTGTTAGCTGTTGAACTATTTAAATGACGATCTAAACAGTTAAAAGAAATATTAATTTTTCCGCCATCGAACCATTTAGCGAATGGTGGCGTGGACCAATCAAGAACTTTATCAAACGATTTAAACCAATGTAATTCTCTCCTAGCTGCGTCACCCCAAAACTTATTGGGATCTGATTTAGCCATCTCCGACATTTCCAAATACTTAGAAAAAGATGAAATTCTACTTTTACTGGAAAAGTCATCAGAGGGAAGAAAAACTCTCTGTTCCTGAAGAACAGACTCAATAGAGTTAGAATTGTCTGAATTCATGAAAGATAAAAACAACTTTTCATTTATTGCATTCAAGCTATTTCTGACCAAAAGGCTTGAATAGTGAAACTCTTATTTAAAACAAATTCATAATGAAGAAAAATTGGAATTTTCCTAAAGCATTTTTGTTTGATCTTGATGGAGTTCTAATTGATTCAGAACCCTTACATGGAAGAGCATGGAAAGAAACCGCCGCACTTTTTGATCTAAATCTAACTCATAACCAACTAAAACTACTAAGAGGTAAAAGAAGAATTGATTGTGCAAATGAACTGGTTAAATTGATTCCAAAAGCTGTAAAGGTGCAAGACTTACTAAACCTACATAAGCCCATCTCAAGAAAACTTATCCTCGCTGCAAAAGCAATGAAAGGTGGAGAGAGCTTGGTCAAAAGGTGTCATCAAGACAATATCCCTATGGCGTTAGTAACTAGTAGCAGCTCTGAATCCTTCCAAATAAAAACTGCTCCGCATCAATGGATGAATCTATTTTCTGTACTGGTTCTAGGCGATGACAAATTACTAGCAAAAGGGAAACCAGCTCCAGATCCATATCTATTAGCCGCTGAAAAATTAAATATTGAGCCTCAAGAATGTTGGGTTGTTGAAGATTCAATTTCTGGAGTATCTTCTGCCTTGGAGGCAGGATGTTTTGTTTTCTGTTTAAAAGAAAAACGAGATGAACTTCCAATAAGAGAAGTTTTTGAGCAACACAAAAATTTAAAACAAATTACACATTTAAAAGAAATCGAAAAAATATTAAATGAGTACTGACTTAATAAAGTCTACTAATAACAAATTCAGGCAATTCAAGCAATGCTTTTTTTGATGGTGAATCTGGCAACCAAGAAATTGAATCTTTTGATTCAGAAGCAAATTTCTCGGCTAGTTCTCTTGCTTTTTTGATCGCATTTGAGTCTCTTACGAGAGATAGAGCCTTATCGAGATCATCTTTTCGTGAGAATTTACCATTAATAAGATCACCAAGAGTTGGATTCTCTTCCAAAGCATAAAAAACTGGTGCAGTAAGATAACCACTTTGCAGATCACTAGCTGCTGGTTTACCTAATTGCTCATCATTTCCTGTGAAATCGAGAATATCATCAACCACTTGGAAAGCTAATCCTAACTGTCTTCCAAAAAAATAAAGTGAATTTAAGCTCTCTTGATTTACATCAGATAAAACACCAATAGCCTTGGAACTATTAGCAATTAGAGAGGCTGTTTTACAATAACTTTTTTCTAAATAACTTTCTAAAGATTGACTTGAATCAAATCTATTAAGACCCTGTTTTATTTCACCTTCAGCCAGATCCATAATCACTCTACTTAACAATTTAACAACATCTAAATTCTCAAGATTCGCTAAATGCCAACTTGCTTGGGCGAATAGAAAATCTCCTGCAAGCACCGCGATCCTTGGGTCAAATCTACTATGGACAGTTTCAACACCTCTTCGGGTATCAGCTTCATCAACGACATCATCATGCACAAGAGAAGCTGTATGAATCATCTCAGTAATCTGCGCCAATTTTCGATGTTTCAAAGGAAGATCCTTTTCAGAAGTCAAAGCTCTTGAAATTAATAAAACAATTCCAGGTCTTAAACGCTTACCTCCTGCACTAAAAAGATGTTCTGCAGCAGCCTGCAAAATAGGGTGTCCAGCACCTATAAGGCTGCGAAGATCCAAAAGCAATGCTTCTAGATCAAGTTCTACAGGTTGAAGAATTTCCGTGGCTGTGGTCATAAAACCGCTCTACTTTCTGATATTAAGAGACCCGGTCCTACTTCTGCAGTGAAACGAGATTAACTTGAGGAAAGACATTTAACCAATGCTTAGCTTTATTAGGAAAATTTTTAATATTAGATGTTACGTAAAAGTTTAAATCAACTAATTTTTTTTTCTTTGAATAATTGCTTACTTTTGAATCCATAAACAACTTTAATTTCAAAGACAGAGCTTCTGCAGGGTCAATCAATTTAACACTTGAGGGTAAAATTTCTTTCAGCAAAGGGGTTATGAGAGGATAGTGACTACAGCCAAGAATTAAAGAATGAACTTTTTGTTTTAAAAGAGGTTGCAAATATCTACTCGCAACATGAGTAATCTCAGCTGAATTAATATTATCCATTTCAATCATTGGAACAAATTCAGGGCATGGTTGCTCAATCACAAAAGTTTTTGGCTTGAATTCTAAAATCGCTTTTGTATAAGCCTTGGTTTTAACTGTAGAAGGAGTTGCTATAACACCTACTCTAGATTCCTGAATAGTTGAGGCAGCAGAGCCAATCAAGTCAAAAACAGGGACATCTAAATTTTTCTTGAGGACATCCAAGGCAATAGCATTAGTTGTGTTACATGCAACCAAAAAGGCGTCAATATTTTGATAGCTAAACCAAGATGATATTTCTTCAGCAATTTTTATGATTTCTTTAGCTGTCTTTTCTCCATAAGGAAGTCTAGCTGTATCAGCCAAATAAACGAATGAATTATTGGGACATAACTCAATAACCTTTTTTAGAACAGTGAATCCTCCAATACCACTATCAAACAATCCAAGACGCATATCTAATTTGAAACTTTAAGGTAATTCAGTATTCCCCTAGCAATAGCAAATGACATTTTATCCCTATAACTTTGTTGTCGTAATAAATCTGCGTCATACATCCCAGTAACAAATCCAATCTCTACTAAAGCTGCTGGCATGGATGTTTTTCTAATTACATAAAAGCGTGATCTGCGCACACCCCTATCAGGGCTTTGAGGAGAAACAATTAAAATTTGTTTTTGAATATTTTTAGCTAAAGAGTAGCCTTTATAACCAGTGTAATAATAAGTCTCTAAACCATTAACATCTTTTCGCTTTCCTTTTGTTGCATTTGCATGAATACTAACAAAAGCATTTGCTTTTGAATTATTAGCCTTGGTAACTCGTGGGTGTAAGTCTAATGTTCTCTCATGATTCCGAGTTAAAATAGTTTTAACACCTTTTTTTGTAAGAAAGTCTGAAACACTCTTTGAAACTTCTAAAACAATATCAGTCTCTCTTAATCCATTTATTCCAACAGCACCAGGGTCTGAACCACCATGGCCTGGATCAATAACAACTTTATACTTTCCATAGGGTACATTTGGCAACGAAGAAACATCTAAATCTTCAAACTTTATTTTTTCAAAAGTTCTTTTTATTGAGTTTCTTAAGATATTACCTTCTTCGATAGAACTAAAAGAATTACTTTCTAAGCCAATAAATTTCAACTCCCAGTTGTTTGGTGAGATCCCAATTAATTGTAATTTTGATGGTTCTAATTCAACTGTTGGTAGGAACTCAATAACAAGCCTTGTTTTACCCTCAGAAGGTTTACCTAGTCTAATTTCCTTAACTGATCCATTACCTTTAATAGTTCTAGGGCGGATTAATTCTCCAGGAAAATCTATCCAAACCCTCTCACCTTTATCATCGGTTGAGGATTGATAATAAGCATTTAATTTAGCCCCAGACGAAGTTCGTAATATAAGGCTACCTTTACTAGTTAAAGCCCAAGCTGCAAGAGCACTAGCAGATCTAAGCGGTAAGGAAATAAAGAGATTGGAACAAAAAACAAATCCCGCAAATAATACTAGCTTTGACTTTAAAGATTGATCTTTAAACATCAAATAAAAAGCTCTGTTTTTCGATGTTTTAGGCTGGGCATTTGTCCTCTAATTCTATCAACTCTTTCTTTATCAGCAGGAGCTATTGCTGCTCCTTGAACAACCCCTGCATCTGCCAGAACTGTCCCCCATGGATCAATAACCATCGCATGTCCATGGCTTTGCCTTCTGCCATAGTGACGGCCAGTTTGGGCTGGTGCAACAACATAAGCTGTGTTTTCAATAGCTCTTGCTTGAAGCAAGACTTGCCAATGATCCTTTCCCGTAAAAGCGGTAAAAGCAGCTGGAATCATCAATAAGTCTGCACCTTTGTTCACCAAATCCCTATAAAGTTCAGGAAATCGCACGTCGTAACAAATAGATAATCCAATTTTGCAAAGACCTGGAACATCAACAACTGGGGGAGATTCACTTCCGGAAACAATTGTCTCAGATTCTCTATACGTATTGCCCTCAGGAAGATCAACGTCAAAAAGGTGAATTTTGTCATATCTTGCTAAAGATTGACCATCCTTACCAAACAACTCTGCTCTATTTAAAGTTCTTACTCCATCCCCAGCAGGAACAGGGAAACCACCTCCAAGCAAAACCACTTGATATCTCCTTGCCATTGTTATTAAAAAACTATTGCATTTTTCATAGATTGAAGATGCAATTTTTAATTTTTTCTGATCTTCACCCAAAAATGCAAAGTTTTCAGGAAGTCCCACAAGATCAGCACCTCGCCTTGAAGCCAACTCAATTTGTTCTTCAGCAGCATTGAGATTTGCGTCTATATCTGAAGTACTTGTTAGCTGTAAGGCCGCAGCCAAAAAATCTGACACTGAGTTAAAAAGAAAAATAATTTAAAAGTTAATTTGAGCGGAGTACGCCCATCTCAATCTGTTTTGGAATAATAGAAAGGTTGTCCAAGGAAGCGCAACAAGCGAAATCATCATCATGATTACCTATTCCTGCAAGTCTTTGTCCATGACTTGCAATACGTAAACATCCTTCAACATCATTCTCCCAATTTTTCCATAGGGCTATGGAGGCCATCAATTCATCATTTGATATCTGCACCGACTCTAGTTGATCCATTAAAAGAGATGCTAAAGCCCCAGCTGCTAAAGAATCCTCTAGAGAGTAGGAGCCTTCCCACCCACTACCAACAATCCAAACTTCTTTAGGATTATCACTTCTTAATCTATCAGCGATAGCTTTTCTGTTTGGGAGTGCCATCGTGTACAAACTTTTGGATTCTCTAACACGATGAAGTGACCTTGTTCCATTAGTAGTACTCATAAAAACTCTTTTTCCTTTTACTCTCTCAGTTGAGACTCCTAATGGAGAGTTTCCCAAGTCAAATCCATCTAATTTTTTTCCCCCTCTTTCACCAACAAGTATTTTATCTTCAGATTCAAAAGTCTTTGCCTGATTTTTAAGTTCATCAACATCTGCAAACACTTGCACAGAATCAGCTCCATTTTCAAGAGCCCAAGCAATAGTTGTTGTAGCTCTCAGAACATCAATGACTACTGATGATTCAGGAATAATTCCACTGGGCACATCTGCCGCCACATAAAAATAAGAAAGTTTCATTTCCACAAAGGCTGATAACTTGCGTCACAGTAACTAGATAAATAGGTTAATCGTGCAGACCTTCATGAAATTATTTCGTCAAGAACCTCTTACAAGGGACATTAGAGACTTTCTTGCTCTTCTAGAAAAGAGAGGGCAATTAAAGAGAATAAGCAGTCAAGTTGATAGTGACTTAGAAATCGCGGCAATAAGTGACCGAGTCCTTGGGATGGGCGGACCTGCTCTACTTTTTGAAAATGTCAAAGGATCATCAATTCCTGTTGCAGTCAATTTACTCGGGACAATGGAACGTGTGGTTTGGAGTATGGGCTTAGAAAAACAAGAAGAATTGGAAGATTTAGGGAAAAAATTAGCCCTTCTTCAACAACCACGTCCTCCTAAAGGTTTTAAAGAAACCAAAGCTTTTGCTTCAGTTGCTTGGGATCTACTTAAAGCCCGTCCCGATATTGATCTATTACCACCATGCCACCAAAAAGTAATTGGTGAAAAAGATTTGGATCTAAATCATTTACCACTTTTACGCCCATGGCCAGAGGATGCTGGGGGTGCCATCACTTTAGGTCTAGTAATAACAAAAGATCCCGAAACAGGCGTTCCAAATGTTGGTGTTTATAGGCTCCAAAGACAATCTGCCAAAAGTATGACGGTCCATTGGCTCAGTGTCAGAGGGGGCGCCAGGCATCTACGCAAAGCAGCTGCCATGAATAAAAAGTTAGAAGTCGCTGTTGCTATTGGAGTTCATCCACTTCTTGTAATGGCTGCAGCAACTCCTATTCCTGTTCAGCTTAGTGAATGGCTTTTTGCAGGCTTATATGCAGGAGAGGGTGTTCGATTAACAAAATGTAAAACTATCGATTTACAAGTGCCTAGTCACAGTGAAATTGTCCTGGAAGGATCCATATCTCCTGGAGAAGAGATGATGGATGGACCTTTTGGAGACCACATGGGGTTCTATGGGGGTGCTGAGTCCTCACCTTTGGTTAGATTTCACTGTATGACTCAAAGAAAAAAACCAATATTTTTAACAACCTTCAGCGGTAGACCCCCAAAAGAAGAGGCCATGCTCGCCATAGCATTGAATCGAATTTATACACCAATCCTTAAACAACAAATACCTGAGATTAATGATTTTTTCCTTCCGATGGAAGCTTTGAGTTATAAGCTAGCGATAATATCTATTGATAAAGCATACCCAGGACAAGCGAAAAGAGCTGCAATGGCTTTCTGGAGTGCCTTACCCCAATTTACCTATACAAAATTTGTCGTCGTCGTCGACTCTAGAATTAACGTTAGAGATCCTAGACAAGTAGTTTGGGTTTTATCCAGTCAAGTTGACCCTCAAAGAGATTTATTTGTCCTTGAGAATACTCCTTTTGATACCCTTGACTTCGCAAGTGAACATATTGGCTTAGGGGGGAGACTAGCTATTGATGCAACAACAAAAATTGGACCTGAAAAAAATCATGATTGGGGCAAACCATTAACAAGGCCTAAAGAACTTGAAGATAAAGTCGATGAAAGATTGGAAGAGCTAGGGTTATCTGAACTGAAAAACGACCAACCAAGTCCAGAATTATTTGGGTATGTTATTGATGAACTAATGCGTCAAAAACAAATAAACAATTCATAAATCAAGAATAAGGCTTATCGATAAATAAAATATAAAAATATATTGTTTTTTCTTTGAAAGTTCCCACTAGAGATCAGTCTTTAAGAGACCTTCAAAAAGGAGGGGAGCTCTTTGGAAAAGTAACAGTACCTGGAGATAAATCAATCTCACACCGGGCATTACTTTTTGGGGCTATTGCTCAGGGAAAAACAATAATTGAGGGCCTTTTACCTGCTGAAGATCCATTGAGTACTGCTGAATGCCTTAGATCAATGGGCGTAAAAATTAGTCCTATAAAAAAAGGAGACATTATTGAAATTGAAGGCGTTGGATTAAATGGCCTCCAAGAGCCTGATGATATTTTGAACTGCGGAAATTCAGGAACAACTATGAGATTAATCATGGGATTATTAGCCGGTCAAAAAGATCATCATTTCATCCTTACAGGAGACAAATCACTCCGAAATAGGCCAATGAAAAGAGTAGGGCAGCCTTTGAAAATGATGGGAGCTAATGTTTCTGGAAGATGCGGAGGAGACTTGGCTCCTTTATCAATTAGTGGGAACAAATTAAGAGGTGCCGTAATTGGTACTCCAGTAGCGAGTGCTCAGATAAAATCTGCAATCCTATTAGCTGCTCTTAACGCAGAAGGCTCAACAACTGTTATTGAACCCGCCAGATCGAGAGATCATAGCGAGAGAATGTTAAAAGCATTCGGAGCTAATCTAGAAGTTGGTGGTGAAATGGGTAGACATATCACTGTTTCCCCAGGGAAAGAGCTAAAAGGTCAATCAATTATTGTTCCGGGTGATATTAGTTCCGCTGCTTTTTGGCTCGTTGCAGGTAGCATCGTACCCGGATCAAAATTAGTTGTAGAAAATGTTGGTCTCAATCCAACAAGAACTGGAATACTTGACGTATTAGAAGGAATGGAGGCAAAGATCAACGTTATAAACAAACGGGTTATAGCTGGTGAACCTGTCGGAGATATTGAAGTTTTCTACAAAGAAAACTTGAAACCATTTAAAATTGATGGTGAGATAATGCCTCGACTTGTAGACGAGATACCTATATTATCTGTAGCAGCATGTTTTTGTAATGGTATCAGTCAAATAAAAGGAGCAAGTGAATTGAGAGTTAAAGAAACTGACCGATTAGCTGTAATGGCCAGACAATTAAAAAGAATGGGAGCAAAGATAGATGAGCATCAAGATGGCCTAACTATTTATGGAGGAAATAATTTAAAAGGATGCGAACTCGATAGCGAAGATGATCACCGTATAGCTATGAGTTTAGCTATTGCATCAATAATGGCTAATTCTAATTCAACATTACAACGTAGTGATGCTGCAGCAATCTCATATCCTGATTTTTGGAGTGATCTTAAGAGACTTCATCAAAAGAATTAGCTTTTCTTAAAATTGGATGAACATAAAAAACATACGACAAAAGATGGGAGTTTAAGTCTTTATAGCTTGAGCTATAAAGAAGGATTTCATGATAAAAACGGAGCACTCAGAGAATCAATTGATAAATATCTATTACCAGCTCAATTAGAACGTTTTTCTAACGCTGAAAAAATAGTTGTTTTAGATGTTTGTATGGGCTTAGGGTATAACACTGGATGTATTCTCGAAGAATTACTTAATCGCAATCAAAAAATTGAATGGCATGGACTGGAGATTGATCAAAGGCCTCTCAATATTGCTCTTAATGAAAAAATATTTCGGAAATTATGGTCTAGTAAAGTATTGAAATTTTTTAATTGCTTACAGAAAACAGGGGAATGGACTGAAGGCTTTCACAAAGGAACTATTCACTGGGGAGATGCAAGACAAAAAATATACGAAATACAAGATTCTTTAAGCTTTGATTTAATTCTTCTTGATCCTTTTTCTCCACAAAAATGTCCCGAGCTATGGAGCGAAGAATTCATCTCTTTATTAACCAAAAGGCTGTCTTTCGAAGGGCGCTTGATTACATATTCAACTGCTGCCTCAATCAGAGCGAGTTTTATAAGAGCTGGTTTAAAGATCTATTCAATAGTTCCCTCAATCGATGCCCAAAACAAATGGAGCGCAGGGACAGTCGCTATGAAAAAGGGAATAGAGCGACCGTTGATTTCAACAAATTGTCAATTTAAAGACTTAACCACTAAGGAAGTAGAACACCTTGCTACGCGTTCATCTATTCCTTACAGGGATCCAACAGGTCAAGGGAACTCTAAAGAAATTATTTCAACAAGAGAATTAGAGCAATCTAAAAGTCAATTAATAAACACTTCATCATGGAGAAAACGATGGAATACTGCGCAAAAGCAATAAAGCAATTAGATTTCTTCAAAAAAGTATTCTAATGCTTGCCATCGCAATTTTAGCGGCTGGAAAAGGTACGCGAATGAAAAGTAAGCTGCCTAAGGTTCTTCACCCTTTGGCAGGAAAATCACTTATTGATAGGGTTTTGTCTTGTACTCATGGGCTCAAACCAAACCGTAGAGTAATAGTTTTAGGACACCAAGCTGATTTAGTAGAAGACTCTCTAAAACATCATCAAGACTTGGATTTTGTTCTTCAACAACCTCAGAATGGAACAGGACATGCGATTCAGCAATTAAGTCCTAGATTAAAAGGATTTAATGGAGAACTTTTAGTATTAAATGGAGATGTACCACTGATAAAAGAGGAAACTCTAAGTTCACTTTTAAAATTCCACAAAGAGTCCAACGCGAGTGTAACTTTTTTATCTGCAAGTTTAGACTCTCCAACAGGATATGGGCGAGTATTTACAGATGAGTCGGGATTAGTAAAAAAAATCATCGAAGAGAGAGATTGCAGTAATGAACAGCGAAAAAATAAATTAATAAACGCAGGTATATATTGTTTCAATTGGCAACAACTATCCGATGTTTTAAACTTATTATCTAACCAGAATAGTCAAAATGAAATTTATTTAACCGATACTATTAGTTTACTCAAAAAAGCATTGCATTTTGAGGTAGATAATCCATTTGAGGTTAAAGGCATTAATGATAGAGTTCAACTAGCTGAATGCGAACATTACATCCAAGAAGAGCTGAAATCCTTATGGATGAGCAAGGGAGTTTCTTTTGTAGACCCTATTAGTTGCTCTATCAGTGAGGATTCAAACTTTGGTACAGACGTAATTATTGAGCCACAAACTCATCTTCGCGGCAAATGTAGTATTGGCAATGGATGTCATTTAGGGCCAGGTAGTGTAATAACAAATTCAACTCTTGCAGAAAATGTATTAGCCATTCATTCATTCATCAACGAGGCAACGGTTGGAAATAATACATCAATTGGTCCATTCGCCCACATAAGACCGGAATCAAACATAAGACAAAATTCTAAAATAGGGAACTTTGTAGAAATAAAAAAAAGTTGTATTGGTGAAGGAACAAAAATCAATCATTTAAGCTATGTAGGTGATTCAGCTCTAGGGAAAAATATTAATATTGGAGCAGGTACTATCACAGCTAATTTTGATGGTAAAAATAAACATAGAACAATTATTGATGATTATTCAAAAACCGGTGCGAATTCAGTACTTGTTGCGCCCATCAAGATTGGGGCACATGTAACCATTGGTGCAGGCTCAACAATAAGTAAAGATATTCCTGATAAAAGTTTAGTAGTTGAAAGATCAAAAGCAATTATTAGAACCAAGACTGATTAATTACAACAGGGAAGTTATTTCTGTAAATAAGGTAATACTTTTTCTAATTCCAACTTACGACTACCTTTAATTAAAATATTGTCTCCCGGCGAAAGCCAGGATAATAGTGACATAGCAGCATCTTTTGGGGTACTTACTACATCATGATTTGGTAATTCTTTGATTGTCTTTTTTATGATGTTAGATTCCTCCCCACAAGAGACGAAAACAATACCAGTAAGACCTAATTCAATAGCTTTGTTAAGAACTTTCTGATGAAGTAAAATACTCTCAGAGCCCAACTCAAGCATCGTACCTAAAACTGCAAAATGTCTGCCAGGCTTACTTACCAATAACTCTAGAGATGCAATAACAGATTCAGGAGATGCATTATAAGTCTCATCTAAAACTAAATATTGTCCACAATTAACCAATCTATTTCTTCCCATTGGCATATTTATTTTTAATTGATCAAGATTCTTTATTGATAGTCCTAATTCTGTTGCGACAGTTAATGCCAGAAGAAAGTTCATAGCATTATGTCTTCCTTCAAGGGGCAATTTGAATTTTCTTCCCTCAAAAATAATGAACTTATTTTGCATATCAATTTGAGAAATATAATCTGGTTCAATACCTTGAAAAGCAAAATGCTCATTATTATCATCTAACCAATTCAGTGAAAAGCCCTCTATCTCTACTCGAACAATACGTCCTGACCATCTTTCTAACAAAGCTTTTTCTAAGAGGTAGTCGCCAAAAGGAATAATCACAACACCATCAGGTCTTAGGTTTGAGGTGATTTCAGACTTGGCTTTTGCAATATTTTCTCTACTACCAAGAATACCAATATGAGCTTGTCCCACATTTGTAATTACAGCAATATCAGGTTCAGCGACTCGAGAGAGACGTGCAATTTGACCGAAACCACGCATACCCATTTCAAGAACAAATGCAGCATCTGTTTCAGACCCTCTAAGCAGAGTTTTTGGAACACCGACATCATTATTTTCATTCCCTCTACTAGAGACAATTTTACCAAGAGGAGACAATATTGCTCGGATCAATTCTCTTGTAGTCGTTTTACCAACAGAGCCAGTAACAGCAACTACAGGAAGACTTAAATTTCTTCGATGAAGTAATGCAATTTGTTGATAGGCGTTCAAAGTATCTGGAACCACCCAGTGAGGTAGATCAGTTGGTACTAAACCATTATATTTTTCAGAAACTACTGCTGCCTGTATACCAAGATCAAAAGCCATATCTAAATAATCATGACCATCAAATTTATTGCCTACCAAAGGGACAAAGAAATCACCCTTTTCAATTGTCCTCGAATCAGTAGATATACAACCAATAGGTAAATTAAGATCTATTTCCTTTTGATTATCTGGCTCCCCCCACAGTTCAACTAAGTCCTTAAAAGTAATATCCATACAAATCTTTGAATAGAAGCACAGTAATCTAAATACTCAAACATCCTATAGTTTTATTTTTTTACCTTTCCTTGAAGGATCTGCTTCTTGGCCGTAAGAAAACTTTTCAACCTCTGCCGCGTCAGGAGAAGGCTCCTTAATTCCACAAACGTCTTTATACATTAATTCATATTCCTTAGCGGATCTATCCCAACTATATTTATTTGACATTGCTCTTAACTGTAACTCCTTCCAACTTTTTTGATGTCTATATGCTTCCCAAGAGCGAACTAATGCTGTATAAAAGTCAATTGGTTCGTACCGATCAAAGCAAAATCCAGAACCTGTTTCATTCATGGGGTTATAAGGTTCTACTGTATCTACTAAACCGCCTACTTTTCTAACAATCGGAATAGCACCATAACGCATAGCTAATAATTGACTGATACCACAAGGCTCAAAGCGACTAGGCATTAGGAATGCATCAGCACCTCCATAAATGAGCCTAGATAATGCATCATCGTAAGTAAGAAAAACAGAAAAACGACCAGGGTACTCAATCGCAAGTTGCCATAAAGATGACTCTAAATAGCGATCACCCGTCCCAAGGACAACGACCTGAGAGTCAGTATAAGAAAGAAGCCTATTAGCAACTTGCAATAAAAGGTCAATACCTTTTTGGTCAACAAGTCTACCAACCATTCCCATTAGATATTTATCTGGATTCACTTCAAGTCCCATTCTTTCTTGAAGGACTCTTTTATTAATTGCTCTACCAGAAATATTATCTACACTAAATTTAGCTGGCAATGAATTATCCGTTGCTGGATTCCATTCATCTAGATCAACTCCATTTAATATTCCTCGTAATTTCCCAGAAATATAATTTAAAAGTCCCTCTAATTTTTCTCCATATTCCGATGTTCGAATTTCCCTTGAATAAGTTGGAGATACTGCATTCACTCTATCGGCATACAACATTGCTGATGCCATGGTGTGATCACCATGCATATACCACGGGCACCAAGTTATTTGATCAAGCTTCCATCTCCATGGTCCTTGATACTTGAGATTATGAATAGTAAATACCGTGCTGATTTCGGGGTCTTGATGCATCCAAACTGGGATCATTCCAGTGTGCCAGTCATGACAATGAAGAACTTGTGGTTTCCATGAGTTCCATGCAAATTCAGAGACTGCACTAGCAAAAAAAGTAAATCTCCAATCTTCATCTTCTCCTCCGTAAATACGCTCAGAATCAAAACATGGATGTCCAACTAAATAAATTGGCAACCCATTAGAGGGATGTCTTGTTTCGAAAACAGCAAAGTCAACACCCATTGTGTTGGCCCGAAAGATAGGTTCAGGAGCAATATCCATCAACGTCCATAATTTTCCATACCCTGGAATTATTAGTCGAACATCATGTCCAAGTTTTTTAAGCGCAGGAGGTAATGAGCCAACAACATCACCCATACCTCCAACCTTTATCATTGGGGCGCATTCAGCAGCAGCAAAGAGTATTCGCATTTAATTCATGAAAAAGAAAGATTTATTTTTTGGATAAACCAAATAAAATCATGGAAGCCATTTTGATTCAGAGAAATCAGGATCCCTTTTCTCCATGAAAGCATTTCTTCCCTCCATTGACTCATCAGTAGTATAAAAAAGATGTGTTGCCTGGCCAGCAAGCTCTTGGATACCAGCCAATCCATCTGTATCAGCATTAAAAGAAAATTTCAAACACTTTATAGCGGTTGGACTGTTTTGAAGTATTTCCCTAGCCCATTTAACCCCTTCTGACTCAAGCAAGTTAATTGGTGAGATGGCATTTATTAGCCCCATATCCAATGCTTCCTTTGCTCCATATTTCCTGCATAGGAACCAAATTTCTCTAGCCTTTTTTTGACCTACAACTCTTGCTAAATAACTTGAACCAAACCCTGCATCAAAGCTCCCAACTTTAGGTCCTGTTTGACCGAATATTGCATTATCTGCAGCCAAACTCAGATCACAAATTAAATGTAAAACATGTCCTCCCCCTATAGCGAAACCAGGAACTAGCGCAATAACTACTTTAGGAAGGCTCCTTATTATACGTTGCAAATCAAGAACATTTAATCGCGGAATTTCATCATCTCCGAAGTATCCTCCACTTCCACGTATAGCCTGATCTCCACCAGAACAAAAAGAAAACTTTCCATCTTTGGAGGGTCCTACTCCTGTAAATAGAACTACTCCAATTTTTGGATCTTCTCTTATTCGAATAAATACATCACAAAGTTCTGAAATTGTTTGAGGTCGAAAAGCATTTCTTTTCTCAGGACGATTTATTGCAACGCGAGCAATTCCTTCAGGGCTTATGTCAAGCAGGATATCTTTGTATTCACCAACGGAGACCCATGAGGTAATAATTTCCCCCGGGAGAACTCTCCTAGAGATATTTTTAGGAGTAATAGGTTTTAAAGTCATTTTTTTAATAAGATTTAGTCAAAAGTTGATAAATTCTCAGATAATGTTTTTTTCAGGTCATCACGTAAACTTACTCTCAATCTATGATCTTCAAGAGAGTTAGTACAAACTCTTATTAATACATTTGTTGACAAAGAAAAACTCCATTCAATTGCTTGTTCTAAATCATCCAAGCAAGCAACTTGCTTATATTTCAATCCATAGGCTTTCGCAAGTGTAAGATGACAAACTTGCTGAGGCATAAGAAAGATTTCTTCAAAATCGCCTTCTTCAATTCTATCTATATTTAATTGATTAAATATACCCCCTCCACCATTATCAATCATGATTACTATTAGACTAATATTTTTATCCTTTGAAAATAGCCATCCATTTGTATCATGAAGAAGTGCTAAATCACCTGTGACCAATATCATTCTTCCCATAATTATTGATAATCCCATACCCATAGAGAGTGTCCCATCAATTCCTGATGCCCCCCTGAAACCAAAACACCTTCTTAGGAAAGCCCCCTCTCCCGAATAACTTAACCAATCTCTTATTGGACTACTTGAAGCAAGCATCACAGGAATAGAATCTGGCAACAAGCGAGGAAGCAATCTAGCTAATGCAGGTTCAGTAACTAACCCATTTCTGAATAACCTTTTATCAAGCCAATCATGGATAAATAAATCATATTTTATAAGCTCTTTAGTCAACTTTTGACTAACAATTTTTTTATTTTTTGCTGGCTCTTTAGGAATACCCTCAAGCAATTTATCAACCCAAGAAGAAAACCCTTCACTAAATTGTGTCGAGCCACCTATGGGATCAAGATTTCGACAATCTCCCTCAGTAATAAGTAATTGAACTTTTCCAGGTTTTTCAAGCCAAGTTTGTAATTCTCTACTCGGTGGTATTGGACCCAATCGTAAAACCTGAATCCTTTTGATTTTTTCAAATAAACCTATTGAGAAAAAAAGATCCCAGTGATTTATTAAACCCTCCTGATCATTTTCAATCCCAGAAAGTGGATCAGCAAGAATTGGCCAACCAGTTAATTTTTGCCACTTCTTTAATGCGCTTCTAAAAAAAACAAGTTGTTTTGATTTTCCTCTCCATGGCCCAACAATAATTATTCCTAAAGAAAATGGCTCTAATTTTGGTGGTTTTAAAGATGGAAAGTTTTTAACAGTCTGAATATTATTTGAAGTAATTTTGTCCTTTAAAAATCCTTTAATGCCCCATCCATCAAGAACTTTATTCTGGTCAATTCCGCAAGGATGCAAAGGCTCTTCATAAGCAAGATTAATATGAACTGGTCCAGGAATATTAGAAGCCATTTCAAATGATTTTCCAACTAAGGATGTCAGTCTCTCTTTTGAAATCAAATGAATTCCTTCTTTTGGAGATTCATCAAAATGTCTACAAACAGACTTGAGAAAATCCTGTTGATTAACTGCTTGATTGGCTCCACATTCTTTTAATCGCAAAGGTCTATCTGCAGTTAAAAACAAGAGAGGATGGCATGACCTATCTGCCTCAACAGCAGCCGGCAAAAGGTTTGCAACAGCACTTCCAGAAGTTGTAATAACACAACTTACTTGCCCACTAGCTGCACTTATTCCCAAAGCAAGGAATGCAGCCGACCTTTCGTCAATTGATGTTATGAGAGTTAATTCTTTTCTTTTAGAGAGACTTGCTGCTGCTAAAGCAAGAGGGCCTGATCTGCTACCGGGGCAAAGGACAAAATATTTCACTCCCTTAGCTACTAGAGTTTTAAGGAGCTCTAAGCTGATAAAAAAATTGTAACGAGCTAGTGAAAGTGCCAAAAGAACAACTACTTCGATTTTTGTAAAAAACTTTCCAACAAGTAACTAAAACAAAGAAAATTCATGACATCTACTGGATCAAAAAAGAATCAAAACCAAAATAGCTGGAAAGGATTGTTGGTTTGGATATTAATTGCGCTTTTATTAAGATGGCAAGCAGTTGAACCCAGATGGATTCCATCTGGATCAATGATTCCAACTTTGCAAATTCAAGACAGAATATTGATAGAAAAAATAACCCCAAGACTTAATAATAAACTAAATAAACATTTAAATTTAAATACGATTGTTATTTTCAAACCTCCAAAAATTCTTACAGAGGCAGGCTATAGTGATGGTTCAGCACTAATAAAAAGAGTCGTTGGATTACCTGGAGACAAAATAGAAGTTACTAATGGGAAACTTTATAGAAATGAGAAAGAAATAAATGAACCTTGGATTAAAGAACCTATCAAATATGAAATGGACGCGATTAATGTACCTGACTATTCCCTTTGGGTCTTAGGAGACAACCGAAATAACAGTTTGGACTCTCATATTTGGGGAGCTCTTCCAGAAAAAAATCTTATAGGTACGGCACTTGCAAGGTACTGGCCATTAAAAAAAATAGGACCTATTCGGTTCCCATAACCTAAATTAGATTTTATTGGAGTACGTTTTGCGATATTGTGTAATTACATGGAAAAAACTGGATGTTTAATCCTGAATTTTTAGCTACAGACAATAATGAGGGCCATGAGGCAAATGCTCTAATTCAATACTTACAAGATCAACCTGCTGACGTTTTGCAAAGAGTTGCAAAATCTGCCAGTCCCGAAATTCAAGAAATAATCCGACACAATGTTCAAGGTTTACTCGGAATGCTTCCTGGAGATCAATTTGAGGTAAAAGTAACTTCTAGCAAGGATAATTTGGCTAGTTTATTAGCCTCTGCGATGATGACAGGGTACTTCCTAAGACAAATGGAGCAAAGAAAACAATTAGAGGAAACACTTTTATCAGACGAGGAAATGTCAGTCGACCCAGATAAAATTTAATCATTAAATTTTTTCAGAGGATTTCTAGGTACTACTCCGATTTTTAATAATTTCTGATCTAACCAACTTAAGAATCCAAAATCACCTTTACTGTTAGCCCAATCTGACTTGTTAATCTTATTTTTTAATATTCTTACTTCATTTTTTGAAAATCTAACTTTACCGCTGTAATGAGCAGATATTAACCAAGAAAGACCCTGCAAAGATTCAACTTTATTCAACCAAGTTATCAAGGCTTTTTGTCCTCTAGGGAAAACTAGCCTTTCTATAACAGGAGCAATTTGTACTAAAGGTGTATTTTTTCCAACAAGTTTTTTAGCTGACAACTCCCAGCCTTCCTGCCAAGAGAAAGGATATATACCAAAATGTGCTCTTTTATTTCTTAAATTTGGTTTAAAAGCGTTTCCAAAAATTTCTTTTATTTTTGGTATCTCCAACTTTTCAGGTCTTAAGTAGGAAGCAAAAAGAACCAAACGAAGCCATCCTTTTTTTCTTGCAATTGGCGTATCAATAAGCTCTTCAGTCCCCTTCTCTCTTGAATGAAACAATAAGGGGGTAGGGTCTAAATCAAAGAGCTCTGGAGGAGTATCTTCAATTCCCACAAGAGCATCAGTAACCAATAAAGATTTTGATGGTTTATGAAAACAAGATATTTCTTGGAAGCGTCCTAATCCAATATCAATTGGTCCCAATGAAGTCCAGTCACAATAATCACCATGAGGGAATCCATCAGCCAATAAGATATTTGTTCTTTTAGAGGGAATTCCCAACCAATCAAAAGGCAACTGAAATGGGAAACTCCATTGCCCTGGGCAAACCCATATTTTTGAATCAGGAAAGGCTCTAGCCAAAGCAGGAAGAGCAATTTTATGTTCCAAACCAGAGGCCGTTGGTAAAACAATTGTTTTTACAGGACCGATTTTTTTCACAATTACATCAATGTCCCTTAGCAATTCTTCGGTAGGAGGGAGAGGGTTAATTATCATCAATCCATTATTTACTCTTACAACCAAAAGCCTCACTGGGACAGCTACATAATAAATACCCTGAAGTTGTTCAAAACTCCAAATCTGATCAGGAACTAATTCCCTAAATATTGTTCTTTTTCTTCCATAAGGATAAAGCGGTAAAAGTGGCCACCAACTCCATTTTTGTTCAGTAGAAAGGTTGCTCATTGTTTGTTTAATTTAATTATTATTTATAAAAGTTTGGTTTTTAAATATTCCATATCTTGGAGCGAATAAAAATGCTATTAGAAATATTAATGTTTGAACTAAAACGATAGATCCACCTGTTTCAATATCGGACCAATAACTTATATAAACACCTAGAATACTTGAGAATGAGCTGCTAATAACTGCTAATAAAGTCATTTGATCAAAACGATCAGTTAGCAAGTATGCTGTAGCACCAGGCGTAATAAGCATTGCTACTACTAGAATAATACCAACAGTTTGCAAACCAACTACTGCTGATAGAGATAATAAAGTTAATAATAAATAATGAAGTATACCTGTATTAATTCCTATTGATCTAGCATGCTTAGCATCAAAACAATAAAGCATTAAATCTTTTCTAAATATAAGCAATATAGATATAACAATAAACGAAATTATTAAAGTCTGGTTAACATCTGAACGAGAAATCCCTAGAGGACTTCCAAAAAGTATTTGCATTAGATCAATATTACTTTTAATTTTTGAAACCAATACAAGGCCTAATGCAAAAAAACCAGTAAAAACAAGTCCTATTACTGTATCTTCTTTAATTCTAGATTTCTGTTTAACAAATCCAATCAAAGCAACTGAACCAACCCCAAAAACAAAAGCACCTAAGGAAAAAGGGAGCCCTAATGCATAAGCAACAACCACCCCTGGCATAACCGCATGGGAAACAGCGTCACCCATTAAGGCCCAACCTTTTAAGGTCATATAACAAGATAAAAGTCCACAAACACCTCCCACTAATGCGCTAACCATTAAAGCTCTTCTCATAAAGTCATGAGTTAATGGATCCAATAGCCAATCAATTGGCGTAATGGAAATTAGAAATTCACTCATTTATAAAATCTTTACTTGAAGTCGGCCCTGATAAAGGATTTGGTGGAATACCTCCAAATGTTTTATTTAGATTTTCCGAAGTGAAAACTTCCGAGGTTTCACCGTAAGCAAGAACAGTCTTATTGATTAGGACAACAAAATCACAAAAATCTCTCACATGATTCAAATCATGAGTAGATATCAAAATAGTATGGCCTTCTTGTCGAAACTGAAGAAATAGCTCAGCCATAAGCTTTTCAGTAGGCACATCAACGCCCGAGAAAGGCTCGTCTAAAAGAAGTACTGATGCCCGCTGAGCAATTGCTCTTGCAAGAAAAGCTCTTTTGCGTTGCCCTCCTGATAAAGATCCTATTGGTCTCTCCCTGAGATCCAAAAGATCAACTCTTTCAAGGGCATGAACAACGGCTCTCCTATCTGATTCTCTTGGTATTCGGAAAATATTCATAGCGCCATATCTCCCCATCATGACAACATCCCAAACGCTTACGGGAAATGAATAATCTATACCTTCATTTTGTGGAACATATGCAACCGATTGCTCCTTCTGGGCTTGATTAACATTTATACCATTGATCCTAATTTTCCCCCTTGAAGGTCTAACAAAACCCATTAGAGCCTTGAAAAAAGTTGATTTTCCTGCACCATTCATCCCCACAAGACCACATATAGATCCCGCTTTTAAATTTAAACTTGCGTCATAGAGAGCAACTGTACCGTTGTAGTCAACACAAACTTGGTCTGCCTCAATACGCATAAAATCTTTCTCATGGCTTTTAAAAATTGGGTTCATTATTTTTTAACTTCTGAAATGGATAGACCCTTAATAATTAATCGAACATTGTGCCTTAGTAAATCTATATAAGTAGGAGCAGGACCATTTAGATCTGAGAGTGAATCAACGTAGAAGGTCCCACCAAAAACAGCTCCGCTTGATTTCGCGACTTCCATTTGTGCTTCTGCACTGACAGTACTTTCGCAAAAAATTGTTGGGACTTCATTTTCTTTGATTTTTTTTATTAGATTCACCATTCTCCTGGGGGTTACTTGACTTTCAGCATTAACTGGCCACAAATATGCCTCTTTGATTCCATAATCACGGGCGAGATAAGTAAAGGCTCCTTCACATGTCACCAAAAATCTTCTTTCTTTAGGAATAGAGGATAAAGAATCTCTTAGCTCTTTATCAAGCATTTCAAGTTTAGCTTTATAGGTTGAAGCGTTAGATGAGTATTCAAGAGCTCCATCAGGATCGATTTTAATAAAAGCATCAACGATTTTATCTACATAATTCATAGCTCTTTTGGGTGACATCCAGGCATGAGGATTTGGCTTCCCTGAATAAACATCTCCCTCTATCAATAATGGCTTCATCCCCTCGGTTAATTTCACATTGGGAATATCACCCGTGCTAGTCATAAATTTCGAAAACCATGCTTCAAGACCTAAACCATTTTCAATAATCAGTTTTGCTCCTTTGGTTTTTACAATATCACTAGGTGTAAATTGATAACTATGGATTTCTGCGCCTGGTTTCGTTATTGATTTAACTAGAAGTCTATCCCCAGCAACATTTCTAGCAAGATCGGCCAAAATTGTAAAAGTAGTTAAAACGAAAGGCTTATCATTACTTTGTCCATAAGTGTTTTTATTTACACATCCTGTCAGGAATAAAATATTTAAAGCAAGGAAAATAAATAAACTAAGTATCCTATTTTCCTTATAAATATACTTAGAAAAAACCTTTTTATTAAACATAAATTTGAAATTAGAAAATATTAATGTTTTATCTATAATATAAGTCAAAGATATACCAAAAGAAAAGTTTTAAACTTAAACTGATTTAACTTTATAATTAGTAGTTTGAGACTCAATCCATTCTTTTGACTGCTTTAAAAAAGCTACCCAATCAACTCTTTCTAGCTCAGCAGCTTTTGATACTAATTGAGGGGCTTGTTGCTTAATAAGTTCTAAATCAGGTTTAGTTACTCCATTATTGAGAGCCATCCAATCAGCCATCGATCTTCCAACCACTCTTGTTAAGTAAGCAGCACTCAAGGCCTGAATTGTTCCAGCTGCCACCCAAGAGGAGCCATCAAGCTTTGCCAAGCTCAACAAGGACTGTCCACTCCATTCGACCACTCCTTGAGCAATTGCAGCCATTGCTAGTTGTCGTGAGACTGCCTCAAGTAATTCCGGCTTCATTTTGGAAGACCATATTTTCGACATTTCTTTGACCATCAAGCCATTAACCACTGCAACTGCAAGCAAATCAGTTGATGCTACAGGGGAGGCGAAAACGATACCAGCAACTATCCACTGAGATCTTGTTTGAATAACCTTGAATTTTTCTCTTCTTAATTTTTCTAAATCTTTTTGCCAAGAAGTATGCAATCGAGACAAAAGTCTTTGCTTAGTAATGTCTGTATTCTTCTTTGGATTTTCAAGAAGTTTCTTAATGGGAGAGAGAACCGATGCCATTTCTGTTTGAGATCCATCCCATTTCAATACTCTGTTAGTCCATCTATCTGGTAATTGAGCCTCTAATGCATTTCGCTCATCAGACCAATCAGTAGATTCTTTACTGGCAACCATTAGCCAGGCTGGTTGATCTATAGGGATATTTTTAATCCACAAAAGATCAGCTGCGCTCATTGGAAGTGCCAAAGAATAAACAATAAAATCTTGCTCTTGGATTAAATCTGGCAAAATCCAATTTCGATCTCTTACAGGAAGAGCTGGTGGAAAAGAAACTTTTATTTGATTATTTATTCCTAAAACTTTTTCCAATTGCTCTTTATTAGGTAATTTTACGCCTTTTGTTTTCAAGAAACCAATGCTTTGATTTTCGCTTCTATCAATAATTTTTTGCAAAGAATTAATTCTTTCTTTTTTTCTTTCACTTTGCTCTCCATCCTCAAGTAAGTACTCAAAATTCTCTAAAACGTCATGACATCTTCTTACCCATCCTTGAACCGTAGAGGGAGCATCAAATGAAACCTTTCCTGGTTTTAAAAAATAAAAAATACAACCAAGTCCTAATAGCAATCCAAGCCCACCCCCAGGGATATGGGCCAGATCACTTAAAACCCATTGACCTGTAATAGTTAGACCAATAAAAAGACTAATTTTCGGAATCGAAAAAGAAGGTAAGGAGAGAGGAGATTTTGTTAATGAATGGTTTTCCACGATTTCAATAAATACAGTTTCTTCTTAGCTAATATTCATTTTAAAGCAAATTTCCCCTTAATAACCGCAAAGAAAGAAGGTTTTACGTTTTTAAGAAGAAAAATTTATGCCTAAAGAAATCAAATCATTCCTCAGGGATAAATATTATTAGATGTGAAAGTGCTAATCAAGATATTCAAATATGTCGCAAAAGTACCGGCTATGCGTCACACTTGCCCCTATTGGCAAATATGTTCATGGGTGACTCTTACACCAATAATCAGTCAGGTGGTGGTGATTTCCAAAACCAAAGACAAAATGGTCGTAATAATTTCAGAGGTGGCCGAGGTCCTAACAATAGAGAGGGAGGCTTTCGTATTCGCTTAAGTGATAATGAAATGCGAGCAGCTAGATCATTACAAGAAGCCTTTAATCTTCGCTCTACTGTCGCTGTTTTAGGTTTCGCAGTAAGAACCCTTGCCCAAATGCTTGAAGATGGAAGTCTTGAAAATTTAGTCAACGAATATAGGTCTCAAGCGCCCGCCAATGACCAAAGAAGAGGCAGGGGTAACAGGGGAAACTATAACGGTGAAAATAATAACTCCGCTAACACAAAGCCCAACCCTTTTGCAAGACCAGAAAAGCCAGTTAAAGAGCAAGAGGTGGCTGATACTGATCAGGCAAACAATGTTGCTCAAGATCCTGTAGAAAAAGATAATGATCAAGCAACAAAAGCAAGTTCAGATGAAGATGATTCCACAAATACAAGCGAGCAAAGATAAGTGAATCAGAAGCGAGTCTTATCTGGTGTTCAACCCACAGGAGATGTTCATATTGGTAATTGGCTTGGAGCAATAAGAAATTGGGTTGAATTACAAGAAAATTATGAAACATTTGTCTGCGTTGTTGATCTTCATGCGATAACGACTCCTCATGACCCGATATCTCTTCATCAAAATTCTCTATCTACAGCGGCTTTGTATATTGCTTGTGGGATGAATCCTGATAAATGCTCAATATTCATTCAAAGTCAGATAAGCGCCCATAGCGAGCTTTGCTGGATATTAAATTGCTTAACTCCTTTAAACTGGATGGAGAGAATGATTCAGTTCAAGGAAAAGTCAATTAAACAAGGCGACAATGTATCTATTGGATTATTAGATTATCCAGTCCTTATGGCAGCGGATATTCTTCTCTATGACGCTGATTTAGTTCCAGTTGGAGAAGATCAAAAGCAGCATTTAGAGCTTGCGAGGGATATTGCTTCTCAACGAGTTAATTCAAAATTCGGAACAAAAGAGAATCCAATACTTAAAGTTCCAAATCCCTTAATTTTGAAAGAGTGTTCCAAAGTCATGAGCCTGACAGACGGAACAAAGAAAATGAGTAAAAGCGACCCAAATGAAAATAGTAGGATTACTTTATTAGACAGTCCAGATGTAATTACTAAGAAAATAAAACGTGCAAAAACCGACTCAGAGTTAGGATTAGAGTATGGAAATCCTTCAAGACCCGAAGCTGATAATCTTTTAACAATTTATTCAATAATTTCTGGCCTAGGTAGAGAAAAAGCAGCTGAGTATTGTTCAGAAATGGGCTGGGGTAAATTCAAACCAGAATTTACAGAGGCAATGATTAACGTTCTCAAACCAATTCAAGAAAAATATAAAGAATTAATGAATGATCCAGAAGAGCTAAAAAAAATACTAAACAAAGGCAAGCTTACTGCTGAGGAGGTTTCTAAGTTAACATTAAAGAGAGTTAAAGATGCTCTTGGATTTTATTCAACTCTATAGACGATTATGCCAATAATTACTTTACCTGATGGTAGTGAAAAGAACTATGAATCATCAGTAACCATTGAAAAAATAGCCACAGATATTGGTCCTGGTTTAGCAAAAGCAGCACTAGCGGGAAGGGTCAACGGTAATCTTTTGGATACATGTATTCCAATCACGAATGATGCCGAAATACAAATAATCACATCAAAGGATAATGAAGGTTTAGAAATTATTAGACATTCATTCGCTCACCTTCTTGGTCACGCAGTAAAGCAGTTATATCCTGATGCAAAAATGGCGATTGGCCCAGTGATTGAGGATGGTTTTTATTATGATATCTCATACAAAGATACATTTACCCCAGTAGATTTGGAGAAGATTGAAAAAAGAATAAAAGAACTTATAAATAAAGATTATGATGTAGATGTAGAAGTAGTTTCTCCTGAAAAAGCAACACAGGTTTTCTCAGAAAGAGGTGAAACATTTAAGCTTGATATAATTAAAAATATACCTAAAGATGAAATTATAAAACTATATAAACATGAAGAGTATATTGATATGTGTAGAGGACCTCATGTCCCTAATACAAGGCACCTAAGAGCTTTTAAATTAATGAAAGTTTCTGGTGCATATTGGCGTGGAGATTCTAACAATGAAATGCTCCAAAGAATATATGGAACAGCTTGGAAGAATTCTAAAGAATTAAAAGAATATATTAATAGAATTGAAGAAGCAGAAAAAAGAGATCATAGAAAGTTAGGTAAAAAACTTTCACTTTTCCACTTTCAAGAAGAAGCACCAGGAATGATTTTCTGGCATCCAAATGGTTGGACTATTTATAGAGTTTTACAAGATTTTATTCGAGAAACGATTTCAAAATATGATTATCAAGAATTAAAATCACCTCAAATAGTTTGTAGAAGTTTATGGGAGAAATCAGGACATTGGGATAAATTTAAGGAGGACATGTTTACTACTACATCTGAGAATAAAGAATATGCTATAAAACCAATGAATTGTCCATGTCATGTACAAGTATTTAATCAAGGTTTAAAAAGCTATCGTGATCTTCCAATAAGACTTTCAGAATTTGGATCTTGTCATAGGAATGAACCATCTGGAGCTCTACATGGATTAATGAGAGTAAGAAACTTTGTACAAGATGATGGACATATTTTCTGCACTAATGAACAAATCCAAGAAGAAGTTCAAAGCTTTATTGATCTTGTTTTTGAAGTCTATAAAGCCTTTGGTTTTAATTCAATTCTTATTAAACTCTCTACTAGACCAGAGAAAAGAGTTGGAAGCGATGAGGTATGGGATAAATCAGAAAAGGCTCTTTCGGATGCTCTTGATTCAAAAGGATTAGATTGGTCTTTGCTTCCTGGAGAAGGGGCGTTTTATGGCCCAAAAATTGAATTCTCCCTAAAAGATTGCCTTAACAGAGTCTGGCAATGCGGAACAATTCAAGTAGATTTCTCAATGCCTGAAAGGCTAAATTCAAGCTACATAGATGTTGATGGGAAGAAACAACCCCCTGTCATGTTGCATAGAGCAATTCTAGGTTCATTTGAGAGATTTATTGGTATTTTAATTGAGAACTATTCTGGGAACTTGCCAATATGGTTATGCCCACTTCAAATCGTGGTAATGGGTATAACCGACAGAAATAACGATGCATGCATGTCTACTAAATCTAAATTAATAAATTATGGTTTCAGAGCTTCTGTTGATACAAGGAACGAAAAAGTGGGCTTTAAGATAAGAGAGCACACAATGCAAAGAATACCTTTCTTGATAATTATTGGAGATAAAGAAGAAGAGAATAATGAAATCTCAGTAAGAACACGTGAGGGAAAAGATCTTGGCAAAATGACCTTGGATAAGTTCAAACTTATAATGGATGAATCAATCAGCAAAAAGAGTTTAGTGGAGAGTAAATCATAATTAAAACAATTTAATAAAGAATGAATTTACTTGCTGGAGACCTTGGAGGGACGAAAACAATATTAGCTGTTTATTCAAACGAGAGCTATCCAAAAAAATTAATTGAAAAGTATTATATTTCGTCGGAATGGAAATCTTTTGACTTAATATTTGAAGATTTTATTAAACATTTACCAGATCATATATCACTCCCTGAATATGGTTGTATCGGAGTAGCAGGCCCAATAAAAGGAGATAAAGTTAAGATTACAAATCTTGACTGGGATATTGAATCAGAGAAGTTATCTCTACTTTCAAGGATAAGTCATATTGAATTAATAAATGATTTTTCAGTTTTAATCTATGGGATACCATTTTTCAACAGAAGCCAATATGAAGTAATACAAGGGACCTTAAATTCTGAGTACAAAACTAATCAAAAATTATTTGCCATTATCGGAGCTGGTACTGGCTTAGGAATGTCCAGAGGATTAATTACACCTAAAAACATTTTTGTATTTCCAAGTGAAGGGGGTCATCGGGAATTTTCCCCAAGAACCGAAAACGAATGGGAATTAGTAAAATGGCTAAAAAACAAGCTAAATATTCAAAGAATATCCATTGAAAGAATAGTTAGTGGGACGGGCCTTGGAATGATTGCCAGATGGAAATTGGATAATCCATTAAATGAAAACCACCCACTTCAGGAAACTTTAAAAAAAATGGATAATGACAAATCAGCTTTCACAGATTTACCCGCACTTGTTTGGGAGAAAGCAAATAACGGAGACAAATTAATGTCTGAAGCTTTGCGACTATGGCTAAATGCTTATGGATCTGCAGCAGGAGACCTTGCTTTACAAGAACTTTGCTCTTCAGGCTTATGGATTTCAGGAGGAACTGCAGCAAAAAACCTCGATGGAATAAACTCTTCTAACTTCCTTAATGCATTTAGTAATAAGGGTCGCTTTCAATCTTATCTAAAGGAAATCCCATTGATTGTTCTTAAAGATCCAGAAGCGACATTATTCAGCTCAGCTTGCAGAGCACGCTTAATTGCCGAATCAAATGAGAGAATTAGTTAAAGGATAAAAACATGGGGCCGCCAAAAATAGGACAAACTGTCGTAGTAGAAGTCCCTTCTACTACAGCCAATATTGGTCCAGGGTTTGATTGTCTTGGAGCAGCATTAGACCTTTCCAACCAGTTCACTATTAAAAGAATTGAAGGTAATGCTGAAAGGTTTGAATTAATAATGGAAAGTACTGAAGGCAATCATTTAAGAGGCGGTCCTGAAAACCTTTTCTATCGAGCCGCGCAGAGAGTTTGGAGAACTGCAGGTGTAGAGCCTGTCGCTCTTGAAGCAAGAGTAAAATTAGCTGTTCCTCCTGCAAGGGGACTTGGTAGCAGTGCTACGGCAATCGTGGCAGGACTGGTTGGAGCAAATGCACTTGCTGGATATCCTCTGCCTAAGGAAAAACTATTGGAGCTGGCAATAGATATAGAAGGTCACCCAGACAATGTTGTTCCATCATTAATAGGAGGTCTTTGCGTAACTGCTAAAACAGCAAGCGACAGATGGCGCGTAGTCCGCTGTGATTGGGATCAATCAATAAAAGCAGTAGTCGCAATTCCATCTATTCGACTCAGTACAAGTGAAGCAAGACGTGTAATGCCAGAGAACATTCCAGTTAATGATGCAGTAATCAATTTAGGTGCGCTTACTCTTCTACTTCAAGGACTACGAACAGGGAATGAGGATCTAATCGCAGATGGCATGCATGACAAGCTTCATGAACCCTATAGATGGGGATTGATTAAAGGTGGGTTAGAGGTAAGAGAGGCAGCAAAGGCAGCCGGAGCTTTAGGATGTGCAATTAGTGGAGCAGGACCAAGCATTCTTGCCTTGTGCAAAGCGACCAAAGGTCGAGATGTCAGTGTCGCAATGGTCAAAGCATGGGAAGCTGCTGGAGTAGCAAGTCGTGCTCCTTTAATGAGCCTCCAACTCAGAGGAAGCGAATGCATTTCAAACACCTTTGGGTAGTTCTACTCATGAAAACAAACAAAAACTGATAGCTTTATGGCTGACTTGCCCCAAATTATGGATGCCAATCTGCCTATGAGTATCGATTCTCAGACAGTATTTCCATGGCTTTCACTCATTGTGCTCCTACCCATAGTTGGAGCATTGATAATGCCTTTCCTCCCAACGCAAGAAAGTAAAAATTCTAATCTGCCAAGAAATATAGCCCTAGTTATTTTATTAGCCGATTTTCTAATAATTGTATTGGCTTTTACCAATTTGTTTGATCCAAGTAGCGAAAGTCTGCAGTTGGTTGAAAGACTTCAGTGGCTTCCTTCCATTGGACTCGAATGGTCATTAGGAGTAGATGGAATATCTGCACCGCTAGTAGTTCTAAGCGGGCTAATAACTTTTTTGTCCGCAGCTGCGAGTTGGAAAGTAAAACAAAAAACAAGGCTTTACTTTGCTTTATTACTAATTCAAGCTTCAGCCCAAGCTTTAGTTTTCCTATCACAAGATTTCTTACTATTCTTTTTAGCTTGGGAGCTTGAGCTTGTTCCTGTTTATCTATTAATTGCTATTTGGGGAGGCAAAAGGAAACTATATGCAGCAACAAAATTCATTCTTTACACAGCACTGGCTTCTCTTTTAATATTAATTAGTGGTCTTGCTTTAGCTCTTTCTGGAGATCAATTTACTTTTAATTTAAGTGAAATTGCAGCCAAATCTTTTAATGGGAATTTTGGGATATTTTGTTACTTAGGTTTTTTAATTGGTTTTGGAGTAAAGCTTCCTATCTTTCCACTTCATACTTGGCTGCCCGATGCTCATGGGGAGGCAAACGCACCTGTTTCAATGTTATTAGCTGGTGTTTTATTAAAAATGGGAGGTTACGCTCTCATAAGATTTAATGTCCAAATTTTACCGGATACTCATTTAATACTCGCTCCAGCTCTAATCATCATTGGGATAGTAAATATTATTTATGGAGCTCTAAATGCTTTTGCTCAAGACAATGTAAAAAGGCGCATAGCCTGCAGCTCTGTAAGTCATATGGGCTTTGTTCTTGTTGGAATTGGCGCAGTTAATGCACTTGGAATCAGTGGGGCAATGCTCCAAATGATTAGCCATGGATTGATTGCTGCAGCAATGTTTTTTGTTACTGGAAGTTTTTATGAAAGAACTAATACTCTTTCAATCCCCAACATGGGCGGTCTAGCAAAGGCTTTGCCTATTACTTTTGCATTCTTCTTAGCCAGTTCTTTAGCGTCACTTGCATTGCCAGGTATGAGTGGATTTATAAGTGAGATCACGGTTTTTCTAGGCATAACTAGTCAAGAAGGATTCACTTCGTTATTTAGAGCAATAACAATCCTTTTAGCAGCTATTGGACTGGTTTTAACTCCTATCTACCTTCTTTCAATGTGCAGAAGAGTATTCTTTGGCCCTAGGATACCTGCTTTATCGATAGTAAAAGAAATGGATGCGAGAGAGCTTTCAATAGGTTTAAGCCTCTTAGTTCCTACATTAGTAATAGGTTTTTGGCCAAGAATAGCTATTGATTTATATGAGGTGTCAACAAATGCTCTCGCACAATCATTAATTACCAATAACCTTGTACCAATCAGTTAGTTTTAAAATCTAAAAAATGACTTCAATAAAACCAGCAGAACTATTAAAAGGTGAAGGTCTTCCTGATTACGATAAAATCACCCCGAACGAGATCTCTGAAAATATACCCAAACTGATAAAAGAACTAAATGAAAAATTAAATAAATTCGAAGAACAACTCGAAAAACAATTACCAACCAAAAGCTCTCTAAGTTGGGAAGATGTAATGCCTCAACTTTATGAAATAGGTGAAAAGCTTAGGTGGAGTTGGGGAGTTGTAAGTCATTTGAATGCTGTATGCAATTCCTCTGAACTACGTGAGGTTCATTCAAGTCAGCAACCTACAATCGTTAGATTTAGTAATCAACTGGCTCAAAACGAAGTCATTTATAAGGCACTCTCAAATTTAAAAAAGCATGGAAGCATAAAGGATGAAACACAAATCAGAATAATTGACACAGAGCTAATAACTATGAAAAACAAAGGAATTGGTCTAGAAGCTGATGAAAAAGCACTATTTAATTCTCGCAGTGAGCGATTAGCTGAATTATCAACTACGTTTAGTAACAATGTATTAGATGCAACTAAGAATTGGAGTCTTTTATTAAAAAACAAGTCAGAAGTCGAAGGTCTTCCTGAAAGAGCTCTTGAAACATTGGCTCATGCGGCAAAGGAAGCTGGTGATAAAGACGAAGAAGGTAATGATCCATCAGCCTCAAATGGCCCATGGAGAGTTGGTCTAGACATGCCTAGGTACATTCCTTTTCAAACTTATGCGAAAGATAGACGTGTCAGAGAAAAAGTTTATAAAGCCTTTGTAAGTAGAGCTAGCGATGGAAAGATTAACAACAAAAAAATAATTGAAGAAATTCTAGATAGAAAGATGCAATTTTTTGGCCATCTAAATTTTTAACATTGAAGAATCGGACATCTTCATGCCATAAAGGAGCGGTATTACTTGCTTCTTCAATGTCA
>CACPLK010000006.1 GCA_902634795.1 uncultured Prochlorococcus sp.
ACATATAGGTCATCCTATTATTGGAGACCAAACTTACAGTAGGTGTAAAAAATTGCCTATTAAGCTTGGTGGCCAAGCTTTACATGCAGTTGAATTGGGTTTAATTCACCCAATAACATTAGAAAAAATGAAATTTACAGCTCCATTACCTAAAGATTTCGAACGACTTTTAAAAATATTACAACCTAAAAGTAATATTAGTTCGGAAGTCTAGGACAAGCTTTCACCATCTTTTTTGTTAGGTTTTTTTGCGGATGATTAAACAAATTTTCACCAGAATTCTCTTCGATAATTGTCCCTTTATCAAATACCAATACTCTATGACAAAAGCCTGCAGCAACAGATAAATCATGAGTTATGAACAACATAGACAGTTTTAATTTTTCTTGTAAAGATCGTAGTAACTCCAAAACTTCTGCTTGAATTTCTGCATCCAACATACTTACACTTTCATCACAGATAAGTATTTTGGGACTAAGTGCCAGTGCTCTTGCAATAACTACTCTTTGTTGTTGTCCTCCTGAAAGTTGAGAAGGTAAGCGTTGTTCATACATTGCTGTGGGTGTTAAACCAACTAGTGCTAAAAGATTACGAGCTTTTTCTCTAGCTTTAGATCGACTGAAGAATTTGTGGATAAGAATTGGATCTATAATTGCATCTATTACTGACATCTTAGGATTCAAAGATGCGGAAGGATCTTGAAAAATAATTTGAATATATTTACGTAATTCTTTTAACGATTTTCTATTGGCAGTTGAAATATTCTTTCCAAGAAAAAAAACACTTCCACCTCTTATAGGGAGTAAACCAGTCAAAGCTCGACAAAGAGTACTCTTGCCACAACCTGATGGGCCTACGATACCAAGAGTTTCACCTTCATGTAGAGTAAAGGTAACTTCATTAACAGCTTTCAACCAAAAAGATTTGAAAGGCCAAAAGCCTAAATCATGCCAACAACGTAATCTATTCACCATCAATAATGCAGCACTTCTATTGATTATTTCTCTCCCAGAACCTTCTAAAATTTTAGCTGATTTAACTAATCTTCTAGCAATATCAGTTTTTGGATTACCAACTATCTCTTTAATTTTTCCAAACTCGACTATATGCCCGCAATCAAGTATCGCAATTTTATTACACCATTTATATGCCATTGATAAATCATGGCTAATTAACAGTAAAGCAGTCCCAATCTCATTACAAAGTAAACTTAATTCACTCATGATTTGATCAGAAACTATAGTATCTAAACTGGTTGTAGGTTCATCAGCAATTATCAAAGGAGGTCTTAAACAAATTGCCAAAGCAATGGCAACACGCTGTCGCATTCCTCCACTAAACTCATGTGGAAAAGAATCAAATCTTAAAGGATCTATTCCAACTTTTTTTAGTAAGCTTTTAGCTTTTTTTACTAACTTATAAATTGGTTCAGAATTATCATGCGCTTTAAAAGTATCAACCAAATGTGCACCAATAGTCATTAAAGGATTTAAACGTGACATTGGATCCTGAAATATCAATCCAACCTCCTTCCCTCGAATAGTTTGCAAAGAAACCTTATCTAGTTCCAATACATTTTTTCCATTTAAAACAATCTCACCATCACAAACACATCCATTAGGAAGAAGCTGCATTACAGCCTTAGCAACAGTACTTTTACCACACCCTGAACTACCAACTAATGCAAGCCTATCTCCACGATTCATCTTCAGATTTAATCCTCTTAACACGTAAGTCGTGGTATTCGGATAAATAGCATTTAATTTATTTATCTTTAAAACTTCTTTTGATGAATTATTCATAAAAAGGTAGCAAGAAATGTTGGGTTTGAATAAAATAAATTAAGCTCCGGTGCTGATGCCTAAAGTCACCTCTGCACATCATTCAAACCAGACTCATATCGTCTGTGATGAATTTTTTGATGGCCAACCGCAACTGAGAACTCATCAGATCAAAAATATTGATGATTATGAAATTATTTTGCCAGAGTGGTTAAAAAATTGCATTAAAAATATTCCGCCGGGGATAGGAGCAAGTTGTCCAAGAGATTCTGAAGCACTTTTAGTTGCTGCTTTTGATCTTGCATTTCAATTGCATAAAGGGCAATACAGAAAAAGTGGTGAGCCTTACATAATTCATCCAGTTGCAGTTGCAGACTTACTAAGAGAAATAGGTGCAAGCGCTAGTGTAATTGCAGCAGGTTTTTTACATGATGTCGTCGAAGATACAGATATAACGCCAGAACAACTGGAGGGTTATTTTGGCAGTGAAGTGAGATATCTAGTTGAAGGTGTAACTAAATTAGGCGGAATCCATTTTAATAATCGGACAGAAGCTCAAGCAGAAAACCTACGTAAAATGTTTCTAGCTATGGCTAGCGATATTCGAGTTGTACTAGTGAAGCTTGCAGATAGGCTCCACAATATGAGAACTATTAGTTATTTAGACAAAGAGAAACAAATTCGAATAGCTAAAGAAACAAGAGAAATTTATGCTCCTCTTGCAAACCGTTTGGGAATAGGACGCTTCAAATGGGAATTAGAGGACCTAGCATTCAAACTTTTAGAGCCAGACCCTTTCCGAGAAATTCAACAACAAATAGCTAGTAAACGTAGTGAAAGAGAAGATAGATTAAATATAACTGTTAAATTACTAAAAGATCGCTTGAACTCAGCAGGACTAAGCCAATGTGAAGTTAGTGGAAGGCCAAAGCATTTATATGGAATATGGAGCAAAATGCAAAGACAAGAAAAAGAATTTCATGAGATTTTTGATGTTGCTGCCTTAAGAATTCTTGTCTTAGATGTCGAGACATGTTATCGAGCTCTTGCTGTTGTCCATGACACATTCAGGCCAATACCTGGTCGGTTTAAAGACTATATAGGTCTCCCAAAACCAAATGGCTACCAGTCGCTTCATACAGCTGTAATTGGCAGGCACAGGCCTATTGAAGTGCAAATCAGGACTCCTGAAATGCATAGAGTTTCAGAATTTGGTATTGCAGCTCATTGGAAATATAAAGAAGGAGGATCACCTGCTAATCCCGATTCAGAAAAATTTAACTGGTTACGCCAATTAGTTGAATGGCAACAGGAAGATGGGGTTAATGATCATAATGACTATCTTGCATCAATTAAAGAGGATTTATTTGATGAAGAAGTATTTGTTTTTACTCCAAAAGGAGATGTTTTAGGATTGAGAAATGGTTCAACAGCAATCGATTTTGCTTATCGTATTCACTCTGAAGTAGGGAATCATTGCAATGGCGCTAGGATTAATGATCGTCTTTGCGTGCTATCAACACCTCTTGAAAATGGAGATTTCGTTGAAATCCTTACTCACAAGAGTTCTCATCCAAGCTTGGACTGGTTAAATTATGTAGCCACACCAACGGCTAGAAATCGCATCAGACAATGGTATAAAAAAAGTCATCGACAAGAAACAATATTCAGAGGGAAGGAACTACTAGAACAAGAATTTGGTCGTAAAGGAATTGATAATTTATTGAAAGGTGAAGCAATAACAAAAGTTGCTGAGAGATGTAATCTAAAGTCTACAGAAGATTTATTAGCTGCACTTGGATTTGGGGCATTAACTGTACATCAAGTAATTAATAGATTTAGAGAAGAGATAAAAATACAAAACCACCTACCTGAGACTGAATTAAGCGATATTGAGCTAGCGAACCAAATTGGGTCACAAACAAATCTAGCTTCAAATAAATCAAAAATATCTCAAACAAAATATTCACCAATAGTTGGCTTAGAAGGACTTGACTATCGACTAGGGGGATGTTGCAGCCCTTTACCAGGAGAACCAATACTTGGAACAGTTGCACTTGGTAATCATGGAATCACGATACATCGAATGAATTGTGTCAATATACAATCAGTACCTAATAATAGAAGACTATCAGTCAAGTGGAGTAGCAATAAACATATCAAAGAAGAGAAATTTCCTATTCAATTAAGAATTGAAGTTATAGATAGAGTCGGAGTGCTTAAAGACATATTAATGAGACTTTCTGATAGGGGTATTAATGTAATCGATGCAAGAGTTAAGACATCACATGGTAAACCTGCTTGCATAGACCTTAGAGTTGAACTGGAAAGCGTTAATCAATTAGAAATCACTATCAATCAAATACGTTCAATGGTAGATGTCTTAGATATCGCTAGAACAGGAATTACTTAATCTTTTAAAAAATCCGAAATATTGTTGAAAAATAAATAAATGATATTTAATATTCATAAATTTAAATTTTATTAGAAAGTTTTTTGAGTGAAAAATATAAACCAAGTCCACCAACTATTCCAGTCAAAAGGCCCATACATATCGAGCCAATTATCAGCCGGGAACTAAAGTACCAACCTTGAGACCACAACTCATTAGTAGTTATATGGCTTAAATCTACTATATTTTTATCTTTATTGAGTATAAAAGAGCCTAGTCTATAATTAAAATAATAAAGTGGAACATATGTTAATGGGTTGCTAATCCACGTTCCAACAGCCGCCAAAATACTATTTCCCTTGAATATTTTTGCTAAAAACACACCCATCAATGTTTGCAAACCAAAGAATGGAAAGCAACCACTAAAAATTCCCACACCTAACCCTACTGCTCTCTGAGAGGGAGAACCTTCCTGATTCCAAAGCCAAGAGATAAATTTACGAATTCTTTGTATTAGATTTAGGAAGATTTTTTTCATACTTTAAAAAATCTTGGTCCAAAAAAGAAATCTAGATTTGATCTTAGTGAAGATTGCGTGATTATTGATTAATGAATTCATTTTCCCCTGCTGAAGATACTATTGCTGCAATTGCGACTGCCGTTTCTCCCGGCCAAGGAAGTATCGCTGTAATTAGGATCTCGGGCTCCTCCGCAATTGAGATAACTAAAGACATTGTGCATGTTCCTGGAACGCACGATTGGAAGACTCACAAAGTGCTTTACGGACATGTAACCGAAGCAAATCAAACAATATATATCGATGAAGTATTAATACTAATCATGAAAGGGCCGCGAAGTTTTACAGGTGAAGATGTAGTAGAAATTCATTGCCATGGTGGAATCATTGCAGTCCAAAAGATCCTTGAAAGAATACTGGATATGCCAAGTGTTCGAAGAGCAGAACCAGGTGAGTTTAGTCAACGAGCAGTACTGAATGGTCGTATAAGCCTGACTCAAGCAGAATCAATCAGTGAACTAGTGGCAGCAAGAAGTAGAAAAGCAGCAGAGCTCGCTATTAATGGAATTGAAGGAAATATTCAAACTACGATTCTATCAATCAGGAAACGATTGATAGAACAACTAACGGAAATCGAAGCAAGAATAGATTTTGAAGAAGATCTTCCAATTTTAGATGAAACACAGGTCAAAAATAAAATTATCGATATCCAAAAAGATCTTAACGAACTAATCAATAAGGCTAAACGAGGATCTTGGATTCGTTCTGGCTTAAAAGTTGCACTGACCGGGAAACCTAATGTAGGAAAAAGCTCCTTACTCAATAGGCTTTCCAAGCAAGAAAAAGCCATTGTTACTGACCTACCTGGAACTACTAGAGACCTTTTGGAAAGTGAGATTGTTTTGGAGGGAATACCAGTAACTTTTATTGATACAGCAGGTCTAAGAGAGACTACAAATATTATCGAAAAAATTGGTATTTCTAGAACTAAAAAAACTTTATTTCAAGTTGATCTCATCATATTAATCTTTGATTATTCAAACGGTTGGAATAACGAGGATGAATCAATACTAAAACAATTACCGATAAATATTCCACTCTTGATTGTAGGCAATAAATCTGATTTAAAGAATCATCAATCTTTTGATAAAGTTCCTAAATATATATTAGAAAAAGAAAATCTAATTATTATAAGTGCGAAAACTGGAAATGGAGAAGACGATCTAATTAATTACCTACTAAAAATATGTAGTTCTTCTCAAACACATGGATTAGATATTGCTCTAAATGAAAGACAACTTGATCTAGCTAAGTCAACTTTGGAATCCCTGCAAAATATTAATAAAGTTTTTGATGAAAAGCTACCATGGGATTTCTGGACAATTGATTTAAGACAAGCTATTAATTATTTAGGAGAACTAACAGGAGAAGATTTAACAGAAAACTTACTTGATAATATATTCTCAAAATTCTGTATTGGTAAATAATCAAGCAATTTTTATCATCTAGTTATTGTCGATTGTAAAAATATAATATAAGTAATAGCAAACTCCTCCAATCAATAGAGCAACCATAATATTCACACTATGAACTACATCCACTTGATCCGAATAGTCGAGAGTAAGCTAATTAAAGCATATGATTGACATATCACAAAGAAAAAATATTAAAAAATTTCTATATTCTTAAATATATTTAAGACAAAGATAAGTAGAAGAAATTTTAAAAATAGAAAAAATTATTTTTTATAAATGCTTTCAGGATTGGTATAGTAATGAATGTATTTATTGTATTGTGGATCTTCGCTCACCAAAACTACATAAAATATTAGATACCTGGATTGAGGAAGATCTTGGTGATGGAGACCTCACAAGATTTATCCTCAATGACTGCCGTGCATCAGCTCATTGGGTTGCAAAAGAGGATGGCACGTTTTGTGGTGGAGATCTTGTTAAACTAATATTTAAAAAAATTGATCCTCAAGTTGATGTTCAACTTCTATTAGAGGATGGTCAAAAGTTTGAAAAGAATCAAAAACTCTTAAAATTGCAAGGGTCATCCTCTTCCTTAGTAGCAGGAGAGCGAGTAACTCTTAATGTAGCCATGCATCTTTCTGGTATTGCGACATCGACAGCTTTACTGGTAACTAAACTATCAGGATCCCAGGTGAGGTTAGCAGATACACGTAAAACAACTCCAGGCCTAAGGATATTCGAAAAATATGCTTTCCATTGTGGTGGCGGAATTAATCATAGACTTGGGTTAGATGATGCTGCCATGTTGAAAGAGAATCATATTGAATGGTCTCAGGGGATTAGCGAGAGTATCAAAATCTTAAAAAATACTCTTCCATGGACAAAAAAAATAATAGTCGAAGCAGAAACTCCCTCCCAAGCGAAAGAAGCTGTGGAGGCAGGCGCTGATGGGATTTTACTTGATGAAATGTCTATTCAAACTATAGAGAAATTAGTTCCAGAATTACGTCAACTTTTAAAAACTAGTAATTCCAAATACGTCTCACAAAATATTGTTATTGAAGTTTCTGGGATCAACCCAAATAATTTGTCAGACTATATTTTCACAGGTATTGATCTAATCTCAACAAGTGCTCCAATCACAAAAAGCAAATGGATAGATATCAGTATGCGCTTTGACTAAAAATGAATAAACAGTCTTCAGGCAACATCCTAAAAACAAAAAAATGTTAAAAGTATCTACCTAACCATAAACATCATGCTTGCAATATCCGCCAGATTAGAAGAAGCCCTTAATAGAGCTTTCATCAAAGTATTCCCAAAAGAGGATCGAAGTTCAAAAACTTCTAATATACTTACAGATTCTACTTTAGTCCCCGCATCCAAGCCGGAATTTGGAGATTTTCAGATAAATTGTGCTTTATCACTGGCAAAAGAATTAAAACAACCCCCTCGTGAAATTGCACAACAAATAGCTCATCAACTACAAAAAGATAATGATTTCGTTCAAATTTGCAATCCACCACTCATTGCAGGTCCAGGTTTCATAAACCTATCTATAAATTCAAAAACACTTATATCGGAAATTCATTTTCGTCTAAATGATAAAAGATTGGGAGTGCCTCTAAAAAAATTTAGTAGTGAAAAAATAGACAAGGGGAAAAACAATAACCGCGTGATTATTGATTTTTCCAGCCCAAATATTGCTAAAGAAATGCATGTTGGGCACTTACGATCAACAATTATTGGAGACTCGTTAGCACGTGTTCTTGAATTCTGCGGTTATGAAGTCTTACGACTCAATCATGTGGGGGATTGGGGTACACAATTTGGCATGCTCATCACACATCTGAAAGAGGTTGTACCAGAGGCACTCCATACAAAAGATGTAGTGGAAATAAGCGATCTCGTGAATTTCTATCGTCAAGCAAAAAAAAGATTTGATACAGATCAAATCTTTCAAAATAAATCTAGAAATGAGGTTGTTAATTTACAAGCAGGTAACAAAGAAAGTTTAATTGCATGGCAATTACTATGCAAACAATCCAGAAAAGAGTTTCAAAAGATCTACGATCGACTTGATATCAAGCTGACTGAAAGAGGTGAATCCTTTTATAACAAATTTTTAGTAGATGTTATTAATGATTTACAAAATAAAAATTTACTAATCAATGATCAAGGGGCTCAATGTATTTTCCTTGATGGTGTAGTAGGAAAAGACGGTAAACCTCAACCAATAATTATTCAAAAAAGTGACGGAGGTTTTAATTATGCAACCACTGATTTGGCAGCGATTAAATACAGATTAACTACTCCTCCGCATGGAGATGGAGCTTTCCGGTTGATTTATGTCACAGATGCTGGGCAAGCTTCACATTTCTCTGGAGTTTTTCAAATTGCAAAGCTTGCAAATTGGATTCCTATAGATTGTCAAATTGAACATGTTCCCTTTGGTCTTGTTCAAGGAGAAGATGGTAAGAAGTTAAAAACCCGATCGGGAGAAACAATTAGATTAGTAGACCTTCTGGATGAAGCAATTCAACGAGCAAGAGAAGATCTTAAAGATCGTCTCAACACTGAAAGTAGATCCGAAAATGAAAGCTTTATAGATAAAGTTTCTACGACTGTCGGGATTGCAGCCATCAAGTATGCGGATCTAAGTCAAAATAGAGTTTCTAATTACCAATTTAGTTTTGATAAGATGCTCTCTTTGCAGGGGAATACAGCACCATATTTACTTTACGCATTGGTAAGAATAGCCGGAATATCGCGCAATGGTGGGGATTTAAATGTATCAAGTCAGAATATACAGTTCAATGCACCGCAAGAATGGGCATTGATTCGCAAGCTATTGCAACTTGATTGTATTATCGCTGAAGTCGAAAAAGAACTGCTTCCTAATCGACTATGCGGGTATTTATTTGAATTAAGTCAGATTTTCAACAGATTCTATGATCAAGTTCCCATTTTAAAAGCAAGTGAACCTGCAAGAACCAGTAGACTTACTTTATGCTCTATCACTGCAGATACACTTAAACTAGGAATGAGTTTGTTAGGCATCCCTACTCTGGAAAGAATGTAATGGAAAAAATAGAAAATTCATTTGTTGATCTACCAAATCCCAGGAAAGATATCGAAGATTTACAGCCATATGCTGCACCACTGGAAGGAAGACGAAATTTACTAAGATTAGACTTTAATGAAAACACTATTGGACCAAGCCCATTAGTAATTAAATCTCTCAGAGAAATAAGCAGAGATGAAATCTCTATTTATCCTGAATACTCAGGTTTAAAAGAAAAAGTAGTAGAAACTCTCAATAAACAAAATACAAGCGTGAATATAAACTCATCTGAAGTTGGTATTTTTAATGGAGTAGACGCTGCAATAAATGCTATTTTTCATGCCTATGGCGATTCTGACGATCTAATGCTAACAACAACGCCTACTTTTGGATATTATACTCCTTGCGCACAAATGCGAGGAATGAAAATCAACTCAATACCCTATGAGGGGAAAGATTTTCAATATCCATTTGATAGTATTTGCGAATTCATTACACAAAATAATCCGAAAATTTTACTCATCTGTAACCCGAATAACCCCACTGGAACAAGATTAAGCCCAGAAAGAATTATAGAGATCACCAAACTTTCATCTAAAACACTTGTTGTTGTAGATGAACTTTACGAAGCTTTTACAGGTGATAGTGTTCTGCCATTTGTGAATTTCCAAAATACACCTAATCTTGTTGTATTAAGATCGCTTTCTAAAACTGCTGGTTTGGCAAGTTTAAGAATTGGGTTTGCTATTGGTCACTCTAAAGTAATTAATATAGTGAATAGAGTCACTGGTCCTTATGACGTTAACAGCTTTGCTGTCATTGCTGCTTTTGCAGCACTTAAAGATCACTCCTATATTAATTCGTATGTAAACGAAGTACTTAAGGCTCGTACTTGGATCAAAGATCAATTCGAGAAGTACCATGTTAAGCATCATATTGATGGAGGAAACTATTTTCTACTTTGGCCAAAATCAAACCCAAACAAAGTTGAGCAAAAGTTAAAGTCATCTGGCATTCTAATTAGGAATATGGATAAGAAAAAAAATTTAAAAGGCTCTATCAGAGTGAGTATTGGAACAATTGAGCAGATGAAAAGATTCTGGTCAGCTTTCAAGATTGTCGATGAAGTGTAGTTTAGATTAATTTATAACGTCTATATAACTTGAGAATATCTAGGTTACGTCTGCTATATCCAAAAAATTAGAGAGTAACTTATGACCAGATTCGGTCAAAACACTCTCAGGATGGAATTGTACCCCGTATATGTGCGGATAATCTTTATGAGTTATTCCCATAATTGTTTCATCTTCTAACCAGGCTATAACCTCTAAGCATTCTGGGAATCCCTCTCTCTCTGCAATTAAGCTATGGTATCTAGTTGCCACTAGGGGATTAGGCAAATCTTTAAATATTCCAGCACCTCTATGCAAAACATTAGATGTTTTACCATGCATTAATTCATTAGCTCTGATTATTTTTCCACCGAACGCTTGAGTAATAGCTTGATGACCAAGACAGACACCTAGAGTTGGTATTTCAATTGATAGCTCAGATAAAATATCTAGACAAACTCCAGATTGATTCGGATCTCCTGGCCCAGGTGATAACAAAATCGCATCAGGATTTAAATCTTTAATCTCACTGATCGTCAGAGCATCATTACGCTCGACTCTTACTTCTGATGCAATAGGATGCTGAGAAGCTAATTCGCCCAAATATTGAACGAGGTTATAAGTGAAACTGTCATAATTGTCGATCACCAAAAACATAATTTTTAAGCCATTAAATTCCTAACTGTTTAAGTAATGGAGGAAATAATAATAAAACAGCAATCAGCACCGAACTGATTGAAGCTAATAAAACTGCCCCAGCTGAACAATCTTTAGCAATTTGAGCAAGAGGATGAAATCGTTTCCCAATGGCCAAATCAACAACAGATTCAATTGCTGTATTAAGCAATTCAACAACTAACACACTAGTGGCTGTAAGTGCCATTATTGCTAAATCACTTTTATTAAGGCCTAAAAAAAAGCTTAAGCCAAACGAACCCAATGCAAAACCAACATGAATCCGAAAATTCCTCTGGGTCAAGAAAGCATATCTTAAGCCTTTAGCTGCATATAAAAAGCTAGTTGGTAAATCTTTAGCTATCTTCCACGATGATCTTTTATTGGGTCTTTGCAGAGTTTTAGACATGTCCCTAATTTCTCTCTCAGAGTCATTGGATATCTCAGGAACCATATTTGTGAACCTTCAACTCTTTATTTTAAAGAATACCTCTAATATCAAGAAGTTGCTCTTGAACCAAAAGCATTTTATTAAGGCTCTCTTCATCACTATGGTCCCAACCCAAAAGGTGTAAGAGACCATGAGTAGCAAGCCATCTTAGTTCTCTAAATAAATCAGCATTATTATCTTTGGCTTGCCTGATTGCTGTCGGGACTGAGATAACTATGTCACCCAATTCGATACATTCATTACTTACACCAAAAAATGTCTCATCAATTATGGGAAATGACAAAACATCTGTACTTTTTGATTGCCCGAGCCAGACATGATTCAAATCAAGAATTTTCTTATCATTAGTTAATTCCAACCCCAAGCTAAATTGAGATGCATTTAGGACTAATTCCGGACACTTAAATGCTGAATTTACTTGTATGAATCTAATCCAGGTTCCTATTTCCTTAATCCATTGACTTGGATTTTTCATCAACTCCAAAGACTCACTGTTCACAAAGACATCTAAATCTTGAACCGGGAAGGGTGTAAAAGAAAGGTCAACATCCAATTTAGAAGAGCTAGTCGAAAAATTCTCCATAACGTTATTGAGGGATATGAGGTTTTCCAAGAACAGCAACTAAAAGAATAAATCCAAGGAAACCCAAAGCTGTCAAACCAAAGTGAGAAAGGCTTTGACTCCCTTTCCGAACCATATTTTTCATTGCAAGTTTGACAAAACTTGGAGGTGGAGTTGGTTTCTTGGTGACGTCATCAGAAATAATTTTATTATTCATATCCAGTTGCTTTATGATTCTTCAATATTTTGCCTTAAAAGAGACTGAATAAAAATATCTATTTCCCCATTCATTACTGAATCTACATCTGTTGTCTCTTGTTCAGTGCGTAAATCTTTTACCATTTGGTACGGGTGAAAAACATAATTTCTAATTTGATTACCCCACGCAGCCTCAACAATATCCCCTCGAATATCTGCAATCTCTGCAGCCCTTTGCTCTACAGCTATTACCATCAATTTTGATTTTAGTAGAGCCATTGCTTTGTCTTTATTTTGAAGCTGAGATCTTTCTTGTGTACATCGAACGGCAATACCTGTAGGCACATGAAGAATCCGAACTGCAGTCTCAACTTTATTTACATTTTGTCCTCCTGCACCACCTGAGCGACTTGTAGTGATTTCTAAATCTTTTTCAGGGATTTCAAGTTCAACCTCTTCATCAAGTTTAGGCATAACTTCAACTCCAGCAAAACTGGTTTGTCGCTTTCCATTTGCATTGAAAGGGGAAATTCTGACTAAACGATGGGTCCCTTTTTCATTTTGTAAAAAACCATATGCGTATACACCTTCTATTTCGATGGTGACACTTTTGATTCCCGCTTCCTCCCCCTCAGAAAGTTCATTAATAATTACTTTCATACCATTGTTTTCAGCCCAACGGGTATACATCCGTAGAAGCATTTGGGCCCAATCTTGGGCATCAGTTCCGCCAGCACCAGCATTAATTGAGAGAACTGCACCCTCCTTATCATAAGTGCCACTCAAGAGACGCTCCATCTCCCAACGTTCAAGTTCTTGCTTTAATTTCTCAAGTCCATGCTGAGCCTCCGCAAGCATTTCTTCATCAGGGTCTAACTGATAAAGCTCTAACGAAAGATTTGCGTCCTCAATAGCACCTCTCCATGTAATTAGTTTCTCTAACTCTGCTTTAACCTCATCAAGTTGACGCATCTGTTTTTGTGCATTTTGGGGATCGTTCCAAAATTCAGGTTGCGATGCAACTTGCTCTAAGTCCTTTTTTCTAGCTAACAATGCAGATTCGTCAAAGACAATCCTGGGCTGTAGCCAGACGAGCAGTCAATAAAGAAAGGTCTCTTTTAAAATCAGTCAGGTCTTGCAAACGAGGTAATAGAATTAATACATTAAAAGCTATCAGCATATCAACCCAAAAACTATAAATGAACAGATCAATTCACGATTCAGGCATCCCTACAGTGGAAATATACACTTGGAGATTTTGCCCATTCTGCCTACGTGCAAAAGCACTACTAAATGAAAAAGGAGTCCAGTTCAAAGAATATTCGATTGATGGAGACAATGATGCAAGAACAAAAATGTCTGAAAGAGCAGGAGGTCGCAGAACTGTTCCACAAATTTTTATTAATGGAGAAAGTATTGGAGGTTGCGACGAGCTCTACGAACTTGAGAGCAATAACGAATTAAATGAACTGATTGGAATTAGAAATTGATTCATGAAGCAACTATTTGTTCTAGATCCAATTGAAAATATTAATCCCAACAAGGATTCATCAGCAGCACTTATGCAAGCCGCATCAAGAGCTGAAATAGATGTTTGGATCTGTACTCCTTCTGACCTGCAAGCCCGAGGGGACGATGCATGGGTAGTTTCTAACAAAGTCAATTGTGAACCATGGATCACTGTCCATTCATCTCAAAGCCTTCCTTTAAGAGATTTCTCATGCATTTGGATGCGCAAAGATCCACCTGTTGATGAGGCTTTTTTATATGCAACTCATTTATTAGAAGTTGCAGAAAGAGATGGTGTCAATGTAATTAATAAGCCTGCATCACTGAGAGCTTGGAATGAAAAGTTAGGAGCTTTAAGGTTTAGTGATTTAATGGCTCCCACTCTTGTGGCGAGTCGGGTGGAGCAATTAATTACATTTGCAAAAGAATACGGAGAAGTTGTTTTGAAGCCACTTGGAGGGAAAGGTGGGCAAGGAGTTATACGCATTGCAAAGGACGCTCCAGGCTTAGAGGCATTACTCGAACTGGTTACTTCACAAGAACATTTGCCAGTTATGATGCAACAATTTTTACCAGAAGTAATAAATGGCGATAAAAGAATCCTTTTGGTTAATGGAGAACCATTAGGTGCAATTAATAGACGTCCAAAAAAAGGAGACTTCAGAAGCAACCTCGCTTTAGGTGGAAAAGCTGAGATCACTAAATTAACTCCTAAAGAAATAGAGATATGTGATCAAATAAAGCCAGCTTTACAAGAAGAAGGGCTCTTTTTTGTTGGTATAGATGTTATTGGAGGAATGCTAAGTGAGATTAATGTTACGAGTCCAACTGGTATTAGAGAAGTAGAAAACCTAATGAATGCTCCATTAGCAGATCAAGTAATTGATTATCTCATAGATCATTTGAACAATTAACCCTATCTAAATTTAATTGATTTCTTAAAACTTCAAATTTCAAAGCCACCTCTTGCATTTCCCCCTCAACAGTTGAGCCTTTTACTAGGCCAGCACCAGCAAACAATTTAAGTTCATAGCCTCTCACATGTCCGTAACGAATGGCCACCCTAAATTCTGAATTATGATTTTTATCTATCCATCCAATTGGAGAAGCATATGTTTGACGATCAAATGGTTCCAAAGCTCGTAACCAACTCAAAGATTTAATCAAAGGCAATCCAGCGACTGCGGGAGTTGGATGAAGAGCTTCAACCAATGCAAGAGGAGATTTTTCTTTGACACACGCTTGAATAAGAGTATGCAAATGAATTAAGTGGCCTTGAGTAATTAATTTTGGTTGAGGGGAATGACTTGCTTTAATATCTTTTCTTACAAGTTGTTCAACAATAGAGTTAACTACAAAATGGTGTTCTCTTAAATCTTTAGAAGATGCAAGTAATTCTTTTCCATCATCGCCCTTTTTTGCAGTACCAGCCAAAGCATCGATTAGTAATTGATTTTGATTGAGACTTATCAATCTCTCAGGTGATGCACCAAAAAATGACTCATCATGACTTGTTTGCCATAGGAATCGACAACTATTCGTTTGCTGAACTCTTAGGCGAGCAAGTAAGTTCAGTGGATCTAATGGTTTTTTGAGGGAAAGGCGTTGTCTCGTAGCCAATACAAGCTTATCCAAATCACCTGCATTGATTAATTCGATCCCTTTAGCCAACGCATCTCGATATTGAGATTTCCAATCATTAGAAAAATTATCGACTAAGAAATTTTCTTTTACATCATGGAAAATTCGAGCTGGTGATCTATTTATCTTTTCTCGAATTGACCATAATCTTTCTACGGATTCACGAACATCTGAAGGATTTAGAGCAACTGAATTTAAACGTAACCATGTCAATCCATCTTTTGCAGCTAATTGCCACTTAGGCAAAACAGCCTGCAGGGAAAATTTATCATCTATTGATTTTTCATTACTCTTCATTTGATCAAAAAAGGAAAATGAAAATAGAATCCTTGATTCTGAAAATGCTGGACTTGGAGAAGTATCTATCAATCGAGTAAAAATCTCATCACTAAACCTTTGTGCATTTTCAAACCTCTTTGGTCCAGATAAATCTAAAGATTGACAATGTCCTCCGGCAGAAATGCACAATCCGGGAGATAGATCCCAAAGAAATCTAAACTGATGTTTCTCAGCAATTAAAGGTAATTTCGTTAAAGGGTCTGTTTGACTTACAGGAACAGAAATGCTCAAGATACATTCATCAACTTTTCGTTCACTCCATTTCCGGAGAGAACTAACTAAAAGCTCACTAAACACAGGTTCTATATACATAACCAATTAGAGCCTTTAAACATAAATAAACCAATACATGAACTGCTGCCTAGTCTTAAGGAAGAAACCAAGAAACAAACAGAATAGGTTATTTTATCAGTGAAGTATTCAACAACTGAAAAGAAACATCTTTGGCAAGCTGCAATTAAGTGGCCATTATATTCAGTCGCAATAATGCCTGTAATTTTATCTGCAGCATGGGAGCTGGGGAATAGCGGCAATATTCGTCTAGGACAATTCATCGGTTTTCTAATTGCCTCTATCTTGATTTTGCTTTGGGAGAATCTTACCAATGATCTTTTTGACGATGAAACAGGCGTTGACAAATACAAATTCCACTCCGTAGTCGCTTTAACGGGTAATAAAACCACTGTAAGTCGAGTTGCATATTTTTCTCTTTTATTAGGTTTATTTATCATATTTATCCTTGCTCTAAAAAGTAAAATAACAGTACTTTTTTTAGTCTTAATTTGTTGTTCCCTTGGATATCTATATCAAGGACCACCATTTAGACTGGGGTATAAGGGGTTGGGAGAACCCCTCTGCTGGATTGCCTTTGGCCCGCTTGCTACAGCTGCAGCACTAATAGTTGTTTCTCCAAAATCTAATTTTGATGCCATCCCATGGGGAACAGCACTGATGGTTGGGGGAGGTCCGGCGATGGCGACCACTTTGGTTCTATTCTGTTCACATTTTCATCAAATCAATCAAGATGCTGCTATGGGTAAAAAATCACCCTTAGTTATTTTAGGCACTCATCGAGCGGCAGAGTTTTTACCGTGGTTCGTTGGTCTAATATTTTTATTAGAGTTATTACCAGTACTAATTGGAATATGGCCAATAACCACTCTGATATGTTTAATTAGCCTTCCTTCAGGTGTAGATCTTATCAAATTAATTAAAAGACATCACAACCAACCTGAGCGTATTAAAAACAGTAAGTTTTTAGCTTTACGCTTTCAGACAATTAATGGTTTATGCTTGAGTGTGGGTTTTGCTGTATCTTCATTTTTTTATAATTAATTTTTGATTTTGTTGAATCATGAAATTAATAATAAATATCAAGCCATTTTCATTTCAACTAACAAGAAAGTTAATAACCTCACAAGGAATTATTCATAAAAAGGTAGGTTTATTGTTGCAAATAAAAGACTCAGATGGAAATTACGGATGGGGTGAAGTATCACCTATTGAGAAAAAAGAATTACAAAAAAGTATCGAAAGTCTCAATTCTATTGGCAGAAAAACTACAAAAGATTCAATAGAAAGTTATCTATGTGAATTGCCAGGAGCACTTGCTTTCGGATTAGGAACCTGCTTAGCCGATTTAGAAAATCTCACTAAAAACAAGTTAAATTTTGAAGGTTTTGACATCGCAAAATCAGCTTATCTTTTACCTACAGATATTGATCCATTAGAGTCAATAGTTAAATATGTAGATAGATCAAATGATAAGAAAAGTTCTTTTACAATAAAATGGAAAGTATCTCACGAAGAAAATAACTTTAAGGAAGAGAAAACATTACAAAAAATCTTAAATATTTTACCAAATAATTTTAAACTTAGAATTGATCCAAATGGAGGATGGAGTCGCCATAAAGCACAAGAATGGATTAACGAACTCAAAAACGAACCTCGCTTGGAATGGATTGAACAGCCACTCCCATCAAAAGATATTGAAGGTTTATTTTCATTAGCCAATCAAATTCCAATCGCACTAGATGAATCTTTGGTTGATTTTCCATATTTACGAAAAACATGGAAAAGTTGGCAAATACGTCGCCCTGCATTAGATGGTGATCCTAGATTACTGTTAAAAGAGATAGAGCAAGAAGATAGTCAAACAGTCATAAGCACAGCGTTTGAAACTGGTATTGGGAGAAGATGGATTAATCACCTCGCTGCCAGCCAAGTCAAAGTAGGAAATCCTTGTGCACCTGGACTTGCACCTGGATGGTGCCCCAAAGGGCCACTCTTTAACAACAATCCAAAATTAGTCTGGGAAGCCGTATGACCAACATTGCAGTCGTAAAGTGTATTCCTGAAAAAAACCTGGACTGTTCAAAGGAAATTTTGAAGAATTTTGAAAAGCATAACTGGGTATATCTAGCACCTCCAAAAGATCAAACGAAAATTCCAAAATCGTCAACTTTACCTGCAGGAGAAGGAATAATTATTTCAAGCGGGGGGAGCATTGGAGGACCAAATCTTTGTTTACAATCAATTAAAAATCTAACTAATTCGGCTTTGGCAACCGGAATGTGGTTAAAGAATCATGGCCTTAAACCAAATGAGTGCGTCATTCTCAATTCACTACCTTTACACCATATAAGTGGTTTCATGCCTTGGTGGAGACATCACACGTGGCGATCGGAGTATCACTGGATTTCACCTTCTTTAATGCATAAACCACTTAAACTTAAGCAGTTTAGTGAAGCATTAACTAATAAATATAGACGTCCATTGATTACATCCCTAGTTCCAACTCAATTATCGTCTTTGATTGATGATTCTGATGGTTTAAAATGGCTTCAATCTCTATCTATAATCTGGGTTGGAGGGGCTTTGATCTCCACAGATCTTGCTGACAAAGCGCGAAGAAAGTCTATTAATATAGCTCCTTGTTATGGGGCCACCGAAACTGTTGCAATGGTGACTTGCCTGAGTCCCAAAGATTTTTTAAAAGGAAGTAATAGTGTTGGGTTCCCTCTCGAAGATGTTGAGATAGAAATCAACAAAAGAAATTGCCTTAAGATTAAAACTAGTAGGATTGCAACTTCAAAATGGAAGAATGCTAAATTCGAATCAATTACGGACACAAATGGATGGTGGGAAGCAGGCGATTTAGCTCAATACATCACTCTCGACAATAGAAAAGCAATACAAATCCTGGGCAGAAAAGATTCAGCTATAAATTCTGGTGGTGAAACGATTTTCCCAGAAGATATCGAAATGGAATTAATGAAAATAATTTCGAAACATCAAATCCCAATCAAAGACATTTTTGTACTAGGAGTTAGTGATAAGAAATGGGGACAACGTTTAGTTGTCTTAACTAAATTCAAAGAAAAAGGAATCAACAGATATCCAATCATCTCACTTCTCACTGATCTCATTGAAGACTGGCAACCATCCAAAAAACCACTGAACTGGTACGATTGTCCAAAACTTTCAAGAAATATAAATAAAAAATGGGAAATAGAAAAATGGCAAGATTGGATAGCCTTTAATAGACCTATTAACTAAAAATTCAAACTAGATTCATGAAGCCACAAATTTATTGGCTTAGATAATGCACATATGTCTCTCGTAATCGGATTTATCGATACATGTTTTATATTTGCCATACAGATTTTCTCACCATTTTTTTTAAATTTAAATCGAAGTACAAATGAAGAGTCATTTATCTTCTCTGGATTTAGTTCGATATTGATAGTATCTCCAACATAAAGTGGTTGAAAAAAATTTGCTTCACAATGAACAATTGGAAAAGCTACATCCAGTTGGCTTTTATTGATTTGGTTTGAAGGAAAAATTTCTTGTAAAACTACTCCATGTTTTTCTAAACTTTCTTCCCAAGTTTCATGACACCATCTGAATAATTCAAGAAAATGAACCACGCCAGCAGCATCTGTCTCACCAAAACGAACGGTTCGTTTCAAACATAACCATTCTCTAGCATTACGTTTTTCCAAAGAACCTATCTATCAACAGAACCCATAATCACATCAATGGAACCTAAGATAGCCATTATGTCAGCGACCTTAGCTCCCTTCAGTATGTGAGGAAGGATCTGCAAATTATTAGAATCAGCTGCTCTAATTTTAAACCGCCAAGGAGTTACATCATTATTACCTTGAATAAATACCCCTATCTCTCCTTTCCCAGACTCAAGTCGTGTATATAATTCACCATTAGGAATCTTAAAAGTAGGTGCAACCTTCTTAGCTACATATTGATAATCAAAGCCTGACATATCACCTTTCTTTCCCTCAACTGTCCTTTTTGCCTCAAGATTTTCTGTTGCCCCCCCTGGAATCATCTCACAAGCTTGTCGTAATATTTTTAATGACTGTCTCATTTCTTCAATACGAACTCTGTATCTTGCATAACAATCCCCCTCTTTCTCCCATGCAATATCCCATTCAAAATCATCATAACATTCATAATGATCTACCTTTCTCAAATCCCATGGAACACCTGCAGCCCTAAGCATTGGACCAGAAAGACTCCAGTTAATCGCTTGCTCTTTTCCTATAACTCCTAAACCTTCTATACGTCTACGAAAGATAGGGTTATTAGTTATCAATTTTTCATACTCATCAATTTTTGGACCAAACCAATCACAAAAATCTTTGCATTTTTCTAACCAACCCCAAGGCAAATCACATGCAACGCCACCAATACGAAAATAATTATTATTAATCAATCTTTGACCAGTTGCAGCCTCCCATAAATCGTAAATCATCTCTCTTTCTCTAAAAATATAGAAGAAAGGAGTTTGAGCTCCGACATCTGCCAAAAATGGGCCTAACCATAGCAGATGGTTAGCTATCCTATTCAACTCAAGCATTATCACCCTGATATAACTTGCTCTCTTAGGTACCTTTATATTTGCTAGACGCTCAGGGGCATTAACAACGATGGCTTCATAAAACATACCAGCCGCATAATCCATGCGACTCACGTAAGGAACAAACATGACGTTTGTTCTATTCTCAGCAATTTTCTCCATTCCTCTGTGCAAGTAACCAATAACTGGTTCACAATCAACAACATCCTCTCCATCAAGGGTTACGACCAACCGCAATACCCCATGCATTGATGGATGATGTGGCCCAAAGTTGACCACCATTGGCTCCGTACGCGTTTCAAGCTGCGTCATTGGGCCCAACTAAAGCAATGTCTAAATACTAGTGAAAACTTATGAAAGAAGGGCCAATTAGTTCAAGTTCTAACTTTAATCATGTCCCAATAATGTGGAAAGAAATAATTCAATCACTAAAAGAATTACCAAGTGAATTAACAAAACAAGGATTAATTATTGATGCCACCATTGGAGGAGGGGGGCATTCAGCTCAAATACTAGAGAATTTCCCAGGGATCAAAATTATTGGGCTTGATCAAGATCCAATGGCTAGAGAAGCAGCATCAAAAAGATTAAAAAAGTTCGGAACAAGAATAGAAATAATCTCTACAAACTTCGCAGACTTCTCACCTAACGAACAAGCCATTTGCGTCTTAGCGGATCTTGGAGTTAGTAGTCATCAGCTTGATGAACCTTCACGAGGTTTTAGCTTTCGTTTAGATGGTCCTGTAGATATGAGAATGAATCCTGAGAAAGGTCGAAGTGCAGCCGAACTTATTGACACTCTATCTGAACAAGATTTAGCAGATTTAATATACAGCTTAGGAGAAGAAAAACGTTCTAGACGTATTGCAAGAAAAATCAAAAATGATCTTGCAGAAAATGGAGCATACAGTGGAACTCAAGCTCTTTCTTATGCAATTGCTGGTTGTTTTCCACCCAAACAAAGACATGGCAGAATTCATCCTTCAACTAGAACTTTTCAGGCTTTAAGGATAGCTGTTAATAATGAATTGGAATCGCTGGATAGCTTATTAGAAAAAGCTCCAAACTGGTTATTAGAGTATGGACTATTTATGGTAATGAGTTTTCATTCACTAGAAGATAGAAGAGTCAAATCGAGCTTTAAAACTGACAACAGATTAAAAATACTATCTAAAAAGCCCTTGAGGGCTAGCCCTCAAGAGATAGAATTAAATCCAAGAAGTAAAAGTGCAAAGTTAAGAATTTCTGAAAAGAAATTCTTATAATAGACTTAACTTATTTTCTAAGATTAATCACTATATTTGTAATAATCTCAATAGCCTCTTTGATATCTTTCTCAGTAGTATTTCTCCCAATACTCATCCTTATTGATGCTTCAGCATCTTTTTTGCAGAGCCCTATCTCCTTTAGAACATGAGAAGCTTCACCATTATTGCAAGCTGAACCACTAGTACAAAAAATAAACCTTCTTAATTGAGCATGCAATTGACTTCCCTTCACACCAGGGAAAGTGATATTGAGATTATGAGGCAATCTTTGATCGATACATCCGTTAACTATCAACCCAGAAATATTCTTTTTTAATCCGCTCAACAGTAAGTTTCTAAAAAATAAAAGTCTCTTATTCCTTACATCCTGATCATTTTTTGTTATTTCAACTGCCTTTGCAAAGCCAACAATTAAAGGAACAGGGAGCGTGCCAGATCTTAATCCAAGCTCCTGACCTCCTCCATATTGAGATGGTTCAAGAGGGAATCCTTCCCTAATCACCAAAGCCCCAATACCTTTAGGGCCATAGATTTTGTGAGCACTCAAGCTCATCAAATCAATGCAAAATTTATCGGGGTCTAACTCTAAGTATCCCAAGGCTTGAGCGGCATCAGTGTGAAAAGCGATTCCCTTTTTCTTACACAAAGACCCAATTTCAGCAATAGGTTGCAAAACCCCTATCTCATTATTTGCAGCCATGACGCTAACCAAAAAAGTATCTTTTTCAATAGCTTCAGAAAGTTGTTGAATATTGATTAAACCATCTTGATTCGGTTGTAATTCTGACAAACTGAACCCTTCTTTTTGAAGCTGCCTAAGCGGATCAAGGACTGCATGATGTTCGGTTGAAACAGTAATTATGTGTCCAGGTTTTCCAATCAGTTCTGCGCTAGCTCTTGCATGTCCAACTAAACCCAAATTATTCGCTTCTGTTGCCCCACTCGTGAAAATTACTCTTTTAGGCTCGATATTTAAATATGAAGCTATTTTTTCACGAGATACTTCCACGGCAGCTGAAGCAAAAACACCGGCTCGATTATTAGTATTAGAGGGATTACCCCACAACTCATTCCAATAAGGAGCCATCTCCTCAACGACCTTCTTACAACATGGTGTTGAGGACTGAAAATCAAAAATCAGATGATTATTATCCATTGATTCATTCTTTAAGCCAAATAATAGAGAGGAATAAAGGTTAATATCATCTTAAAAACTCTAGAAGTCCAATTTTTTATGAGTGATCCAAATCCATCAATACAAGAAGTTTCTCAAACTCCAAGAATATTACTTGTCGATGACGAGCCTGGTTTAAGAACTGCTGTTCAGGCTTATCTTGAAGATGAAGGATTTCAAGTTACAACCGCTGTAGATGGAGAAGAGGGATGGGAAAAAGCTCAAACAATGCTTCCTGATGTAATTATCAGTGACGTTATGATGCCTAGATGTGATGGTTATGGGCTTTTAAAAAAAATTAGAGAAGATGAAAGACTTGGAGGTACACCTGTTATTTTCCTTACTGCTAAGGGTATGACTGCTGATAGAACTCAAGGGTATCAAGCAGGTGTAGACGACTACATGCCAAAACCATTTGACCCAGATGAGCTAGTTGCAAGAGTTAAGAATGTAGTTCAGCGACAAGAGCGATTATTAACTGAAGCAGCCAGATTCGCAAATGCTGATGTTGGCCAAATGGCAAAACAGATTACAGAAATCAAATCAATGCTTAGCCATGGGGATAAAAACAACTCACGGAAAGATGATTCGATTCCTAATTTCACCCCAAGAGAGGCAAGCGTTTTGCAACTAGTAGCGGAAGGTTTAATGAATAAAGAAATTGCAAGACAACTTGAGACTTCTATCCGCAATGTAGAGAAATATGTGAGTCGATTATTTATTAAAACCGGTACTTCCAGTAGAACAGAATTAGTTAGATATGCACTTGAAAATCATTTAGTTACCTAAATTTATTTTTGAAAAATAAAAATTTTAGTTATCTAGGATTTAACAAATTCTATTAATTTCGAGAAGTAGAAAGGAGCTTGATTTAACTTGCTTTTAACCACTTTAAAGCCAGATTGCTTAGCTGCTTCGATAATTCCAGTCTCCCTTAATGTATAGGCCCGGGTAGTTTTACTTGGCCCAGGGAATAGTTGACCAATCCCTTTCAAAAGAGCTAGTAAGGGAGTATAGGGCGCAAAGCTAACAATTAATCTCTCATCAGATAATTGACAGAGATGTTTCACCATTGCCTCAGCCTCCTGTTGAGGGTAGTGAATGAAAACATCTAAGCAAATAACTGTATTAAATGAACCTTTTAAATTCTCTAAGTCAGATGTTCGAAAATTCAACTTATTTAAGTCCAAACCTGCTTCCTTTGCCCTGATTTTTGTCTCATTTATCATAGCTTTAGAAATATCACTTAAATGAATCGATTTAGCACCCAATTTTGCTAATGGAATACTTAAACTACCAACACCGCAGCCAGCATCACAGAAACTTTTGTCCTTGATATTGTCATACTCTTTCAACCAACTAATTACATCATCAACTGTCTTTTGGTGACCTATCCTTATATTTTTTTGAACTTTATTTACATCATCACTTTCGCTATATATTCGATTCCATCTATCAAACCCAGTCCCATTAAAATATTCCGTTACTTCTGCCTTTTCGTTGTTCTCAATTTGCGTTGTCATTTAATCAGATAATTACCTCTTACCAATCTTACGCAGCTAAATGCCAAGACAACTGTTGATTACAAGAATTCATTTTCCATCGAAGTAAAGACTGAATATTTTTTCCAATAAAAAAAGATTTTGAAGTCATTTTGTTCTGACTTAATACCATTCGTGGAGCAAGTGTGCCCATCCAAATAGCAGCAGAGGGGTCATTAATCCATTTCGCTATTTTTTTGCATGCATCTAGTAAAGGCAAAGTGGATCCTGCAATTGTTTCATTTGGAAGTCTGCATAAACCATTTTCTACTGTTATCAAACGTTTATCCCAATTAAACGATCCATCTCCTAAACCATAAGCTGATATTGCATCACTAACTAAGACAATTTGCTTTGGTGCAAGTATCTTTAAAAGCCTAATCATATCTGGATGAACATGAACACCATCAGAAATGAGTCCTAGGAAGACATCATCTCTTCTTGAAGCCGCTCCGATAGGTCCAATAGCTCGATGATGTAAACCTTTCATTGCATTAAAAGTATGTGTAACCATGGTCACTCCATTATTAAAAGCATTCATCGCCGAATCAAAATCAGCTGAAGAATGTCCCAGTGAGACCACGATATTTAGTTCTCTTAGACGAGAAATGACATCAAAAGAACCTTTTAATTCTGGAGCCAATGTCATTAATGCTATGTCGTCTTCAAATCCCTTTATTCTCTCATTTAAAGCATAAAGGCTTGGCTTACAAATACTTTCTATATCATGTGCTCCTGCATATGATTTGCATAAAAAAGGGCCTTCCATATGAGCACCAAGAAGTCGACATCTATTTTTCGAAGTATGTTTTTTAGCTTCCTTTAAGACCTTCATTCCTAATTGGAATTGATCTCGAGAACAACTAACAAAAGTTGGACAAATTCCTTCCACTCCATCAAGCCAAAGTCGATCAAGCAATGTTAATAATTTAGGTATTTTATTAAAAGTTAAATCTGTAAATGAGATCCCTAGACCTCCATTTATTTGAAGATCAATCGCTCTGGGACTTAGCCAATCGCCACACCAATCTTCGTCATAAATTGATTTTCTATTGGAACTTTTATCAATAGAAAGAATAATTCCATGTTCATCTAAAACCAGTGAGAATAAACTATTTTTATCTTCGCTTTTATCTGGTTGAGGTAATTTAATGTTTATAATTTTTCTCATTTCTTAAAACCTAAAAATAATTAATGCAGGATTCATAAATAACTGGCATGATTAAGAATGAGATTTATAAAATTGAGAATTGTCTTTAACCAAAGCTAATACATTGAAGGAAGTGGCAGTAGTAATGGGTAGTGATTCAGATCTTAAAACTCTTCAGCCTGCGGTTGCAATTCTAGATCAATTTGGCATATCTAATGAAGTAAGGATCTTATCTGCTCATAGAACTCCAAAAGAAATGATGGATTTTGCTCAAATGGCAGAATCAAATGGTTTTGGAGTCATAATTGCGGGAGCTGGAGGGGCTGCTCATTTACCTGGAATGATCGCATCGCTTACGACCCTTCCAGTGATAGGGGTTCCCGTCAAAAGCAAGGCACTTTCAGGAATAGATTCTATGTATTCAATATTGCAAATGCCCTCAGGCATCCCCGTAGCAACGGTTGCCATTGAAGGAGGCCTAAATGCTGGCCTTTTAGCTACTCAAATTTTGGCAGTTAACAATACTGAATTAACAAATAAATTAAAAATCTACAGATCTGAGCTTCACGACCTTGTCGTAAAAAAAGACCAAAGACTTAAAGCGATTGGAGCTAAAACTTATCTAGAAAAAATATCATGAAAGTGAAATTCATTACTAAAGTTACTAAGAAATTTTTGAAATAATCTTTTTCTTCACAAGCAAGTTAGTAACTATGTCTACACATTTATCAATCTCTAGATTTCCAGTATCAATTTTCAATTCTGGAGACTGAGGAACTTCATAAGGACTTGAGATTCCAGTGAAATCTTTGATGTCTCCATTTCTTGCCTTGGCATAAAGTCCTTTTGTATCTCTTGTTTCACAAACTCCTAAATCAGCTGAACAATATATTTCTATAAAATCATTTTCTCCAACTAATGATCTTGCATTATCGCGATCGGCTCTAAATGGTGATACGAATGCAGTTAAAACAATTATTCCAGCGTCAAGAAACAATTTAGAGACTTCACCAATTCTTCTAATATTTTCTTCTCTATCAAGATCAGAAAAACCTAAGTCTTTGCATAAACCATGTCTGATGTTGTCACCATCTAAAACATAAGTTGAATAACCATTTTTGTGTAGAGCTACATTTACTGCATTAGCTAGCGTGCTTTTCCCTGACCCAGATAGACCTGTAAACCAAAGTATGGCACTGCTATGTCCTCTTTGCTGAGATCTAGCTTCTCTATTAACTGAAGATTGATGCCAAACTATATTGGTGGCTTTTGAAAGAGGACTTTGAGATTTTTGTTCCATAGATACAGACTAATCGTTTACTATTCTCCATGTTGATCGACATAGTTTAGTCCTAACCTCCACTCTGTTTTGGCCTAAAACCCTCCTTAAAAAGAAATTCTTGAGCTTTTGATATTTGATCTCCTTGTAATTCTAAAAAATCCCCTTTCAAAGCTCCCCCTGTTCCGCAGGCTATTTTTAAATTCTTAAGAATTTTTTTTGCCTCTACTTGCTTTAATTCAAGTCCTTTAATAACAGTAACAAGTTTTCCTTTCTTTCCAGATCGAGTTCTTTCAAGACGAACTTGTCGCTTTCCTTTAGGAGTAACACTATTTTGAGTGTCATTCTCTATTGTCTTAAGAGGGTCATTAAATTCACTCCAGCCACCTTTGGACATTTTCTTGTTTTCTGGCTGGCAACTATTTTATTAATTTAAGGTGACAGGTACACTCCCAACACAATTTAAAGATTCGGATTTATCTCCATTAACAAGGCCAAATGCTCTTGGTCGATTTGGTAAGTACGGTGGGCAATATGTTCCTGAAACTTTAATACCTGCCCTTATCGAATTAGAGCAAGCTGCTAAAGAGGCATGGAAAGATTCTTCATTCAATTCAGAACTGAATCATTTACTAAAAACTTACGTAGGAAGATCCACTCCTCTATATGAAGCTACAAGATTAACTGAACATTACAGAAAAAATACATTAAAAGGACCACGGATTTGGCTTAAAAGAGAAGACTTGAATCACACAGGTGCTCACAAAATAAATAATGCACTTGGACAAGCTCTTCTTGCGATAAGGATGGGGAAAAAAAGAATTATTGCTGAGACTGGAGCTGGTCAGCATGGAGTTGCGACTGCAACAGTCTGCGCTCGTTTTGGATTGGAATGCATTATCTATATGGGCAAAGAAGATATGCGAAGACAAGCCTTAAACGTATTCCGAATGCAATTGCTTGGAGCCTCAGTGAGGCCAGTAACAAGTGGAACTGCGACACTCAAAGATGCAACAAGCGAAGCTATTCGAGATTGGGTTACTAATGTTGAAACAACTCATTATATTCTCGGTTCAGTTGCGGGGCCACATCCATATCCAATGTTGGTCAGAGATTTTCACGCAGTTATTGGAGAAGAGACCAAGCAACAATGTAAACAAGCTTTTGGGAGGTCTCCAGATATTCTTTTGGCTTGTGTTGGTGGCGGATCGAATGCAATGGGTCTATTTCATTCTTTTGTCGAAGACAAAAGTGTACGAATGATTGGAGTTGAAGCTGCTGGAGATGGAGTCGAAACAGGTCGACATGCCGCGACAATTACTGAAGGAAGGATAGGAGTTCTTCATGGAGCCATGAGTCTCTTGCTACAAGACAAAGATGGGCAAGTTGAGGAGGCTCATTCCATTAGCGCAGGTCTTGATTATCCAGGAGTTGGACCGGAACATAGTTACTTCAAAGAAATTGGTCGTGCTGAATATGCAGCTGTTACTGACACAGAAGCCATAGAAGCTCTGCAATTAGTTAGTAAACTGGAAGGTATTATTCCTGCGCTCGAGACTGCTCATGCATTTGCCTATCTAGAAAAACTTTGCCCAACTCTCAATGAAAATTCAGAAATTGTAATTAACTGCTCTGGTCGAGGAGACAAAGATGTGAATACAGTTGCTGAAAAACTAGGATCAAAAATATAAAGTAAAAACCTTTTAATATCTTGGAACAGATTGATCAACATCAGTACTCCAAGCATCTATTCCTCCGATAAGATTCCAAACACTTTTAGTTATTCCTTGTTCTAAAAGCCAAATACCAAAATTCAGACTTCTCACACCCGCATGGCAGACAACGACAACAGGCTGATCCTTCGGTAACAGTTCACTTATATTGGCTGACCAGTTTGCAGCCTTACTTAAAGGAAGATGTAATACTGAAAATGAAAATGAAGCAATAGCAATTTCATCATCCTCCCTGACGTCTACAATGAATGGTTTATCAGAAGAATCATCTTCTAAGATTTTATTTAACTCTTTTGGAGATATATTTAAAGGAATATTCTGGTTCATATTCGAGATTCTAAGTAAAGATTAAGCTTTCTATTATCAAAGCTCAAAAAGTATAAAAATGCTCAAATAATAAAAAATGAAATCACGTCTATCTTATTTTTTAATATCAGGAATAGTAATTTTATCAATTATGACAGGGATATTTATCTCGCACAATAATAAATTAAAGAAGATCCCTACGTTAAATGAACAATCATTTCATGCTCCAGTTTCGTCGAAATATATACCAAAAAATGCTGATCTCATTTTTCACTGGAAAATAAATCCAACCATACTTCCAAACTACATCGAAAGTTATCAAGACAAATCTAGTAAAAAGACTATAAATAAAAAAACAAGTTTTATAAGAGATTCTTCTTTTAAATTAATTAGTCTTGATTTTACAAAAGATATCTCAACATGGGTAGGAGATTATGGGAGCTTTGCAGTATTTGATTCAAATAAACAAGCTTTAAATGATTGGATAATGGTCTTAGCAATAAAAGAAGATGTAAATATTGAAACAGAATTAGAATCTATTCTCGGTTCAAAAATTGTTGATAAAAATATCAACCCAAGCAATAAAATAAACAACTCTAAAACAGAAATAATTTCAAAAAAAATTAATTCAAATAGATCAATTTATTTTGCAAATGACAAAGGTAATATTTTAATAGCATCCAATCCAAAAATCATACAAACATCATTAGAAAAACTAGATAGTAATAAATTAAATACAAAAACACAGTATAAGAAACTTCAATTAAAGGATAATCTTAAAGACGGGTTTTTCTTATTAGAAATTTCTCCAAAGAAGATTTTAAATCTTATAGGTCAAGAAGAAAATTTATTCGAGGTAAACGAAATAGACAATCTAATATCTTCTATAAATTTAACTGAAAATAAATTTAATTTAGAAGGAGTAATATCTTATGATGTTAAAACTAAAATGCCAGCAAAAGATATTAATTTTAATTTAACTAATATCAAAAAAGAAACTGAATTGGCTGAAGATTTCATATTAATTGATAATCCCAATCACTATTTCAGTAAAGATTATAGCCATCCATATCAAAAGTTTATAATGTCTCTTATTCAAGAATCGACAACTTCCGATTATTCTAGACTTTTCAAAATAATTCTTGAAAACTCTAAAGGAAATCTGATTTGGATAAAGGATAAAGACTGGTTGATTTTGACTAGTAAATCTGATACGAATAAAACAGAGATAAGTGATATTTTTCAAAAAGATAACTTTCTAAGTTCAAATCTAGATTTTAAGAATAAGAAGTTAGAGATCTGGTCAAAAATAAGTGCAGATGAAAATGAAGAATCTCAGCTAAAAGAGAAGATTGAGGCAATTATTGAAGAAGATGAAGAGACCTATATTTGGAGTCATACCTTGTCTCCAATTTCAAATTTTGACAGTAAAAATTACACAAAAAATGATTCAGATAATGAACAGAAGATAGATGAAATTCCTGATTTCAATGATGTCCTTAGAATACATTTAGGGCAAGAAAAAACTAAGACAGTATTAAATAATTTTTATCCATATATATTATTTAATACTATGCTAGGCAACAAACTAACGCCCCCTCATAACATTGATATATCTATTGCAGTCCCTACAATTAATTATCCAAACTTCATTAAAGTTAAAATCGACTTAAAAACAAGTTAATAACAAGTTCAAAGTGCTATATTCTATTTATAGTTTAATTCTATACAATAAAGTTCAAATTGAAAATTATTTTTTCCAATTGAACAGAGAAATTATTTTTCAGGAGCTAAAGCCATAGATAACAAACAAAAGACAACTAATTTGGTTTTAAAGCCAGGATTGGAAGGGGTTCCAGTAACCAACTCAGGGATATGCGAAATCAATGGGACAGAGGGAAAGTTGAACTACAGAGGTTATCCAATATCTGAGCTAGCCAAAAAAAGTAGTTTTTTAGAAACTGCCTTTCTCTTGATATGGGGAGAACTTCCCACTAAAAATGAGCTTCAGAGATTTGAAAAGGACGTTCAAATGCATCGACGAGTGAGCTTTCGAATTAGAGATATGCTCAAGTGTTTTCCAGAATCTGGTCATCCTATGGATGCTCTGCAGGCAAGTGCTGCATCTCTGGGCCTCTTTTATTCTCGAAGAGCAATTGATGATCCAAAATATATCTACGACGCAGTAGTGAGGTTGATTGCAAAAATCCCAACTATGGTTGCTGCTTTCGAGCAAATAAGAAAAGGAGACGATCCAATTCAACCCCAGGACAATTTACCCTATTCTTCTAATTTCCTATATATGCTTACCGAGAGGGAGCCAAATCCTCTTGCAGCAAGAGTTTTCGACAGATGTTTAATTCTTCATGCAGAGCACAGTCTCAATGCGAGTACATTTAGCGCAAGAGTAACTGCCAGCACACTAACTGATCCTTACGCTGTCGTAGCTTCTGCCGTTGGAACATTAGCTGGTCCTCTACATGGAGGGGCTAATGAAGATGTGATAGCAATGCTTGAAGAAATTGGAAGACCTGATAAAGCCTCTTCATTTCTCAATAATGCAATTGAGAAAAAAAGAAAAATCATGGGCTTTGGTCACCGGGAGTATCGTGTCAAAGACCCTAGAGCAACAATTTTACAAGCCTTCGCAGAAGAACTTTTCTCGGAATTTGGTAAAGACGAAATGTATGAAGTAGCCAAAGCACTCGAAGAAGAGGCTATTTCCAGACTGGGCCCAAAAGGTATATTCCCAAATGTTGACTTTTATTCTGGACTTGTTTATCGAAAGCTTGGAATTCCTCGAGATTTGTTTACACCAGTTTTTGCTATTTCCAGAGTTGCTGGTTGGTTGGCTCACTGGAGAGAACAACTTGGAGCAAATAGAATTTTTAGACCATCACAAATTTATGAAGGAGCAAAAAACAGAAATTGGCAGCCTCTTGAGAGCAGATAATTTAAAATTTATTTTTTTCGAATTTAAAATTAATTCAAAATTACACTAACCTTATAAATAGATTAAATATCAGAAGTGAATTCAGGTATAGACCTTGAAATGAGTTTTACCCAAGGTGTTCAAAACCTTGGTTTATCTCAGGAATTAGCTCATCTTTTATGGATCCCTCTTCCAATGCTTTTAGTATTGGTATCAGCTGTTATTGGTGTATTAGTAACAGTTTGGCTTGAACGAAAGATTTCCGCTGCAGCTCAACAGAGAATTGGGCCTGAATATGCAGGTGCTCTTGGTATTCTTCAACCAATGGCAGACGGTTTGAAACTTTTAGTAAAAGAAGACATTATCCCTGCAAGGGCAGACAGTGTTCTTTTTACAGTCGGTCCAATATTAGTTTTAGTTCCTGTAATTCTATCTTGGTTAATTGTTCCTTTTGGTCAAAATCTTTTAATTAGCAATGTAGGAATAGGAATCTTTTTGTGGATTGCCTTAAGCAGCATTCAACCTATTGGCCTACTGATGAGTGGCTACTCTTCAAATAATAAATATTCTTTGTTAGGTGGACTTAGAGCTGCCGCTCAATCAATTAGTTATGAAATACCCCTAGCGCTAGCAGTTTTAGCAATAGTTATGATGAGCAATTCATTGAGTACTGTTGATATAGTTGAACAACAAAATACTGCTGGTTTCCTTAGCTGGAATATATGGCGACAACCTGTAGGTTTTATTATTTTTTGGATTTGTGCATTAGCTGAATGCGAGAGGCTACCTTTTGATTTACCGGAGGCAGAAGAAGAACTTGTAGCTGGTTATCAAACTGAATATGCAGGTATGAAATTTGCTCTGTTTTACTTGGCTGGATACATAAATCTTGTTTTATCTGCTTTACTTGTTTCTGTTCTGTACTTAGGAGGATGGGGTTTCCCAATCTCAATTGATTGGTTTTCATCTTTGATAGGTCTTTCAATTGATAATCCATTAGTTCAAATTATTGCTGCGTCTATTGGTATTGTTATGACAATCCTAAAGGCTTATTTACTGGTTTTTTTAGCAATCTTGTTGAGATGGACTACTCCAAGAGTTCGAATCGATCAACTACTTGATTTAGGATGGAAGTTTCTTTTACCTATTTCTTTGGTCAATTTACTTGTAACTGCTTCACTTAAATTGGCATTTCCTATGACATTTGGCGGATGAAAGAAAAGCAACACAATCGCTAGTCTTTTTGAGTAAAAGTACCTACATTTACTTGTAAAAACATGTATAATGACTAATGTAAATAGAGGCCACCGGCAGGAAAGTTAATATGCTTGGTTTCCTTGAAAAAGTTGCCGACTACACTAAAGAAGTCGTTAGTGCAGCAAAATATTTAGTTGATGGACTAGGCGTTACTTTCGACCACATGCGTCGAAGGCCTGTAACGGTTCAATATCCTTACGAAAAACTAATTCCCTCTGAGCGATATAGAGGAAGGATTCATTATGAATTTGACAAATGTATCGCTTGCGAAGTTTGCGTAAGGGTATGCCCAATTAATCTTCCAGTTGTTGATTGGGTAATGAATAAAGAAACAAAGAAAAAAGAATTGAGAAATTATTCGATTGACTTTGGTGCATGTATTTTTTGTGGAAATTGCGTTGAATATTGCCCTACAAATTGCTTATCAATGACAGAAGAATATGAACTGGCTGCATTTGATAGACATAGCCTTAATTACGATAATGTTGCTCTTGGAAGACTACCAACAAGCGTAACTTCTGATCCATCTGTTCGTTCTCTAAGAGAATTAGCTTATTTGCCCGAGGGCATAATTGACCCTCATGAATTAAATGCGAACCAAAAAAGAGCAGGAAAACTTCCAAGTCAGATTATAAATGAACTAAAAGCAGAGAAATCACAAGAAGAAGATAATAATCATTCGTCTAATATGGTTTCAAACAAATCAAATCCTACTAATTAATGAATATCGCTTATTCAACAGAATTAATTTGCTTTTTGATTCTTAGTTCTGTCATAGTTTCTGGAAGTTTAGCAGTTGTTTTATTAGAAAATATTGTTTACTCAGCATTCATATTAGGCGGAGTATTTATGGCTGTAGCAGGTTTATATCTTTTACTAAATGCTAGTTTTGTTGCTGCAGCTCAAATTCTTGTATATGTAGGAGCTGTAAATGTTTTGATATTATTTGCAATTATGTTGGTTAATAACAAAGAAAAGTTAAAACCAATAGAAGGTCTGAAAACTAGAAAATTGATATCTGGTGGTGTTTGTGGTGGATTATTAATTTTATTATTGCGGGTTAGCATTACAACTAAATGGAACTTACCTGGGCCATCCTCTATTGGTGAAGAAGCAACTGAAAGGATTGGTGAACATCTATTCACAGATTATTTATTACCTTTTGAACTTGCTTCGATTCTATTATTAATGGCTATGATAGGAGCAATTGTTTTAGCAAGAAGAGATGTCTTAATTTCAATAGATGATATAAATGATTTGAAAAATCAAAAGTCCTTAAGTGATAAGAAAATCCCTCTTCTTTCCGAAAAAAGCTTAAAATGAATTCAATTATAAATATAAAATTTATCTACTAAACATGTTAGAAAATTCTATTGGTCCAGTACCTCTTCAGGCATATCTTATAGTTGCTGCATTTTTATTCTGTACAGGTGTCTGGGGATTGATAAATAGTCGAAATGCTGTAAGAGTTTTAATGAGTATTGAATTAATGTTAAATGCAGTGAATATAAATCTTATGAGTTTTTCATCCTATATAGACGGAGCAATAATTAGAGGTCAAGTATTTTCAATTTTTGTTATCACAGTAGCTGCAGCCGAGGCGGCTGTTGGGCTAGCAATACTACTTTCATTGTACAGAAATAGAGTTACTATTGATATGGAAAGTTTTAATCTACTCAAATGGTAGGTATTATAAATGACAACAAATCTGATCTGGATCTTATATAGATCAGATAGCGATACTGCATATAAAGAGACCTTAAATTGTAAGACAATAATTGAAGGTTATGGAAAAAAAGTTTTATTTTCAGAAATAAGCAATGAAACCAATAATATTAATCAATTATTTTTAATATCTGATGCTTTACCCGAAATCGCTCTTGTTTTAGGAGGTGATGGGACAGTTTTAAGGGCCGCCAGATTCTTATCACCAAAAAACATACCTATTCTCAGTTTCAATGTTGGCGGGAATCTAGGTTTTTTGACACACGATCGTCATATCTTAAAGCAAGCGAATTTTTGGGAAAGAGTTTCAAATAATAGATTTAATATCCAAAAAAGAATGATGCTTGAAGCAACTGTATTTCCAGAAAAGAATAATCATGAAAGCAAAATTAAAAGATCATTTTTTGCACTCAATGATTTTTATTTACGATCTTGCTCAGACGAAATTGCACCTACTTGCAGCCTTGAGCTTGAAATAGATGGCGAAGCTGTTGACAAATACAAAGGAGATGGACTCATCTTTTCAACCCCAACAGGTTCTACTGCTTACTCTATGGCCGCGGGAGGGCCAATAATTCACCCTTCCTTAGATGCAATTATCGTAAGTGCTATATGTCCAATGAGTCTGGCCAGTAGACCAATAGTGGTCCCTCCTGAATCTCAATTAGTAATAAAGCCGATAAGAGAAAAGAAGCAAAAAATAAAGCTATGGTTAGACGGATCTAGTGGATGTCTAATTGAAGGTAATGATACATGCTTAATAAAGAAATCTAATCATTCAACCTCGATAATAATTTTAGATGAGAATCTTTCTTATTATAAAACAATAACTCAAAAACTTCATTGGGCCAGCAGCCTTAACGATAGTAATAAATAATAAATTATGGGTATAGAAATTGAAAGAAGATTCTTAGTAGAAAATGAAGATTGGAAATCTCAGGTCATACTAAGTGAAGATTTTCATCAAGGCTACTTAAATTCAAGTTTAGATGAATGGGTTACTCGAGTAAGAGTAATAGATAATAAAAAAGCATACATAACATTAAAGTCCTCTTTAAATGGATTAATAAACTATGAGTTTGAATATTCAATTCCTACAAAAGATGCTTTTGAATTAATAAAATTATCAAAATATAAAATTATTAAAACTCGTTATCAGCTAAAAATTAATAAAAAAACTTGGGCAGTTGATATGTTTGACGGGTCAAATTTCCCTTTAAAAATTGCTGAAATTGAATTAGATTCCGAATTCGAAGAAATTCAAGTCCCATCATGGTGTGGTCGAGAGATCACTGGGATCAGATCATTAAGCAATGCTTCTCTTGCAAACACTCCCATTTCTAAGTTATCAGTAAAAGATAGGATGAAAGTCGAAGAATCTTAAGCAGAAAGGCAACTCGTCCTTTAGATTGTCTTTATAGTTATTTCTGGTATTTTCCAGCGGCACATGCATCATTTGCAAGAGGTATAACTTGTATGGTCTTTATGACACAGAAGGTATCCTGCGCTTCACTTGTGCTGACAAGGAAGCTTGTATCGCATATGCAAAGTTATTTGAGCTGTCATCAATTGAATTTTCGCTAATGCCCTTATCAGATATCAATGAGGAAAACAATAATTAGATCTTCTACGAAGGTGTTTCATCTGGCAATGAACAACAATTGAACCCATCCCGACATATCTTTCCATGATCCATTGCCCAGTTCAACAAAGCCACTCTGTTTTTTGAACCTGTTTTTGTAAACATATTGCTCACATGATTGTCTACAGTTCTTTTGCTAATAGTCAGTTTTGCAGCAATCTCTTGATTAGTGAGTCCATCTGCAACTAATCCAATAATCTCCATTTCTCTAGCTGAGAGTCCCATATGGGACGAATTAGCGATCTCTCCTGTAAACATTCCCCTCACTAACAACTCATTATTTAATACTACTTAGATTAGGGCCTTTAATCACCGATAGTAATTATCTAGTAAAAAATACATGTGAAATCTAAACTTCAAAATCGTCTTGAATCTGGTTTGCCAGCTATTACTGCTGAAATAATGCCTCCTAGAGGAGGTAACACAGATTCAGCTCTATCAAAAGCCATCAAATTAAAAGACCTTGTGCACGGTTTTAATGTTACAGATGGCAGCAGGGCAATCATGAGAATGAGCAGCCTAGCCTTGTGCAAGCTGCTTTTAGAGGCAAATCTTGAACCAGTCCTGCAATTATCATGTAGGGATAGGAATCGAATCGCATTACAAGCTGAATTACTTGGAGCGCATGCATTAGGAATAACAAATATCCTTTGTCTAACGGGTGATCCAGTACGAGTAGGAGACCAATCTCAAGCAAAATCTGTTCAAGACTTCAACTCAATAGAACTTATTGAGCAAGTCACATCACTTAACAAAGGAATAGATCCTGTATCTGATTTGTTACCTGATGGCCCAACTAATTTGTTTGCAGGAGCCGCAGCTGACCCAAACTGTAGAGGATATGATGGTTTAAGAAGAAGAATCGAACTCAAAAAAAAAGCGGGTGCAAATTTCCTTCAAACTCAAATGGTTATGGACCCAAAAATACTTGAACGATTTTGCAAAGAAATAACAGAGCCTATGCAAATCCCTGTTTTGGCTGGAGTTTTTTTACTCAAATCTGCCAAAAATGCTCAATTCATCAATCGCGTAGTACCAGGAGCATGCATACCCGAATCAATTATTTCCAGACTTGAGAGTTCATCAAATCCTATTGATGAAGGTATATCAATTGCTGCAGAGCAAGTAAAAAGTTTTCTAGGAATTGCTCAAGGAATTCACCTGATGGCAGTTAAAGCAGAGCAACAAATACCGATAATTTTAAATAGAGCCAATATTAATTAGAAGAACCAATCAGATCAGTACCTAGCAATTCAGCCATTGCTTTTTGCTGAGGTGACGGTTCTCCTAAATCCTGTCTTCTAGCATCAGTTATTAACCAATCTAAAGCGGCTTCCTGTAAATCAAAATGATCACCTTCTTTACCAACACAATATCTACCAAAAACTAACTTCTCTACAAGTTGTACACCGGGCCCAATTAGTGAATAATCAAAGATTATTGAATTATCAATTGTTGCACCTTCACAAATACAACAACTTGGACCAATCATAGAAGGACCAACGATAGTTACACCATCTTCAATCCTTGTCATTCCTCCAACATATATAGGTCCTTTCACATTTATTTTATCCCAATTAGCTGCAACATTTAAACCAGTATAGATTCCTGGTCTCACTTGCTTTCCCGGTATTTCAACCTGTCTAACATCACCCCTAAGAACATTCCTGATAGCTCTCCAATAATCTGGGACTTTACCAATATCAACCCACTCGAAATCCATAGGTAAAGCATAGAAAGGGGCACCTTCTTCTACTAATTTCGGAAATAAATCTGAGCCTATATCAAAGGGTTTTGCAGATGGAATATAATCAAAAATTTCAGGCTCAAATAAATAAATTCCAGTATTAATCGTATCGCCCAGTGCATTATCTATAGAAGGTTTTTCTTGAAAAGCTTTAACACGATCCTTTTCATCAGTTACAACAACTCCATAACTACTTACTTGATCTTTTGAAACACGTTTAGTAATCAAACTAGCTAGAGCACCCTTTTCTTTGTGGCGTTTTACAGCTTCAGATAAATCCAAATCAATTAGTGCATCTCCACACAAGACGACAAAAGTATCATCAAAAAACTTTTGAAAATCTTGAATTTTCTTCAGACCACCAGCTGATCCAAGTGCGTCACCAATTAATTCTCCATCTTCGATACGGCCTTCAAAGCTGTATGCAATTTCAACTCCAAATCTTTGTCCATCGCGAAAATAATTTTCTATTTCTTCTGCCAAATGGGAAACATTGACCATAACCTCAGTAAAACCATGCTCCTTGAGGAGTTCCAACAGAAACTCCATTACAGGTTTCTGAAGGATAGGAATCATTGGCTTTGGAATCACATGGGTGATCGGCTGGACTCGGGTTCCTTTCCCAGCCGCCAGGATCATCGCCTTCATAGGCGGGTTAACCTAAGCTACACAAGGCCAACATAGAATGCTGCCTCCACAAAGAGCTAAGCAGCAGCCGGCGAGCCATCTGTCACGTCTAAAGACGAGAGAGGAAGTTGGGCAACCATTCCTGGTTCCAACAGCCTCTTTAGACTTATTGGAGAGAACAAAGATCCTTTCTGATCAATCTCCACCTTGCCCTGAGAACATAAAAACAATAAAGCCCAAAACACTCCAACTCTATCAGTATCCAAATCGTCTGAAGCAGAATTTTCTTGCCACTTATCTACTAATAATTCAAAATCAACCCAGTGCAAAGCCTGCTCCCACTTATTTATGAAAACCGCTAAAGCAGCAGTGGTTTCAGGCAATTTTTCTCTATGAGCTAGAGATGAAACTTGAGCAATAACCTCTCTGGTACTTAATTTTTTTTGTCGTAACTTTCTACGATTTTGCAACTCGTCATTTTTCAAAGATTCTGCAATTGTCTCAAGCTGATTTATTAATTCTCCAAGAGTAACTGGCCTTCTAAATGGGGGAGGTGCAACAGGTCTTCTGAACAGATGTCTCTCTGGTCGAAGAGGTAATTGAAAACTGTCATCTAGCCAACCTTGTTCACCAAAATCAAAATCTGAATCATCTTCCACTTCCATATCAACTGAGAACATTTCAGCCTCAAGTACCTCCGCCTTTAAACCAACCAAGACAGAAGCCGCTAGAAAAGCCTCACTACTCTGAGCCAGATCAACTTCATAACTTCCACCATTCTGGCTGAAGTGTTGTGAAATCTTTTTTGGAATTTCAATGCGCTGTTTAAGTTGATCCAAAAAACCATCTACGACTGGAATTACATCCACATCCCAAGGATCAATATCTCCTCTTTGAGCAGCATCTTGCAATAAACGAATAGCAAGTCTCGCGCCAGAATCTGCAGTTTGAGTTACGAGATCACCTGGCAATGAGAAATATGAATCTAAATCAAGTTATCTCTATATTCTATGTAATGCCAGTTGCAAAAATTTTTCAATCTAAAAGAGGCGCCTCAAGAGTCCCAATTGATAAATTTGTATTACTAATAATTGTTGCTTGATCACTTCTAATTCTCTCAACGGCTAACAAATCTCTTTTAACCAAGCCATCAACTGATGAAATATAAGTATCAGTGATGATTTTTGGATACAAACCAATTCCAATAATGGGAACTAATAAACAAGCAATAATGTAGATCTCTCTCGGTTCTGCATCTACCAACTTTGCTTTGGATATTAACTTCGCATTCTCTTTGCCGAAGAAAATTTCTCGGAGCATCGATAATAAATATATAGGTGTCAAAATGACTCCAACTGCTGCTAATGAAGCGACAACAATTCTAAATGGAAGGGTATAAACTTCATCAGTTACAAAGCCAACAAAGACCATTAATTCTGAGATAAATCCACTCATTCCAGGTAAAGCAAGAGAAGCAAAAGCGCATGCAGTCCATAAAGCAAACATAATCCTCATGTTTTGACCAATACCACCCATCTCATCTAATTGAAGTGTATGAGTTCTGTCGTATGTTGCACCAACAAGGAAAAACAAACTTGCTCCTATAAGACCATGGCTAACCATTTGCAACATCGCACCACTGGTGCCTAAAGAACTAAAGCTTCCAATACCTATCAAAACAAAACCCATATGACTGATTGAGCTATATGCAATTTTCCTTTTTAGATTTCTTTGAGCAAAAGAAGTTAAAGCTGCATAAATAATATTGACTACTCCCAAAACAATTAACAATGGAGCAAATTGGGCATGAGCATCAGGGAGTAATTGTGCGTTAAATCTAAGGAGAGCATATCCACCCATCTTTAACAATATTCCTGCCAAGAGCATATGTACGGGAGCAGTAGCCTCTCCATGAGCATCTGGCAACCAAGTATGAAGAGGCACAATAGGAAGTTTGACTCCAAAAGCTATTAGCAATCCTGAATAACAAAGCAATTGAAATCCCTTACCAAAATTTTGCTGAGCTAAATGTGTATAACCGAAATCTGGTATTCCTCCCCCTTGAAAGAAACCCATTGCAAGACCAGCTAGAAGAATAAATAACGAGCTACCTGCTGTGTAAATAATAAATTTCGTAGCTGCATATTGCCTTTTCTTTCCGCCCCAGATTGCAAGGAATAAATAAACCGGAAACAACTCCAATTCCCAAGCTAGAAAAAAAAGCAACATATCTTGAACAGCAAATACAGCTATCTGGCCGCCATCCATAGCGAGAATTAAAAAGAAAAATAATTTTGGTTTATAGCTAACCGGCCATGCTGCCAAAACAGCAAGAGAAGTGATAAAACTTGTAAGCAATATCAATGGCATTGACAAACCATCTGCGCCAACAGACCAAGTCAAGCCAAGATCTGGGAGCCAACTAACTTTTTCGTATAATTGCAAGCCTTCCTGACTTGGATCAAAACCTTTAAAATAAGCAGCGACAGTGATTAGAAACGTAATTAAAGCAATTATTAGGGCATACCATCGAACTTCTTTCCCTTCCCCTTTATCTGGAATAAAAGGAACAATTAATGCTCCAACAATGGGAAACAATATAGACAAACTTAACCAAGGGAAATCGGCTGAAATTGGCTCAGGAATTAGCATTGTTCCTAGGTTCAAACTTGTATTGAGAGCAAATTCCAAGACTCGAAATTAATCACCACTTTTTGAGTTTAGAAATTATGAGATTATTGGCACCCTCTAGATAGGGGATGAAACACACAACTAAAAAAATTATGTAAATTATGCTCCAACAACGCCAAAAAGTGCAACAAGAGCAATCACTCCTCCAAAAACAATCAATGCGTAGAATTGGGCTCTTCCTGTCTCAAAATATTTAAGTCCTTCTCCACTACCAAGAGTTAATAATCCAGTCAGGTTAACTACTCCATCAACTACTTTTGCATCTACTTCTAGTACTTCTCTTGCGAGCTTTCTACTACCTTTTACAAAAATTTTCTCATTTATATCGTCTAAGTACCATTTGTTCTGAAGAAATAAATTGATTTGAGGGTACTGCTTGGATAGAGAAACACCAAGATTAAGTCGTTTCAAATAATAAGTCAAAACTGCCAATATTATCCCTGTAGATGAGATAGCTACAGAGGCAGTTGCTAAAGGAAGAAATTCTCCCCAACTAAAATTTTCTGCAACTTCAATAGCTTCTTGAGGATCCAACAAGTTTGCAAAAAAGCTATTCCAAGGAACTCCGACAAATCCAATTAAGACTGAAGGAATTGCTAAAACTGCCAATGGGAATGTCATGGGCCATGCAGATTCATGTATCTTTCCAACTTCATGATCTTCATGATCTTCATCTTTTTCTTTCCCTGCTAAAGCAAGCAAATAAAGCTGCATCTTTTGATTTTCGCCTCGGAAGTCTCCCTCAAAAGTAAGAAAATAAAGTCTAAACATATAGAAAGCTGTCATTCCTGCCGTTAGAAAACCAATAAACCAAAGTATTGGAAAAGTATTAAAGGCTTGACCAAGAATTTCATCTTTACTCCAAAAACCTGCTAAAGGGGGTATGCCGCTTATGGCAATACAACCAATGAAAAAAGTTATTGCAGTGATAGGCATTTTTTTACGTAGGCCTCCCATTAATCGCATGTCTTGAGCAAGAATTGGTTCATGGCCAACTACCTCCTCCATGGCATGAATAACTGAACCTGAGCCAAGGAATAACATGGCCTTAAAACAAGCATGCGTAACAAGATGGAACATTCCTGCAACTGGTGCTCCACATCCCATTGCAAGCATCATGTATCCAAGTTGAGAAACTGTGCTATAGGCCAATCCTTTTTTCAGATCCATTTGCGTCAAAGCGATCGATGCACCTAGGAAGCAAGTGACTGTTCCAATAATTGCAATAAATAATCCAACAAAAGGGAACTGGCTAAAGAGAGGATCAAGCCTCGCTACTAAAAAAACTCCCGCTGCAACCATTGTTGCTGCATGAATGAGTGCAGATATCGGAGTTGGCCCCTCCATTGCATCAGGCAACCAAACATGTAAAGGGAATTGTGCAGACTTTGCCATTGGTCCCATGAAAACAAGGATGCAAAGAGTCAAAGCTGCCCAAATTGGAACTGTCCCAGAACTAACTGCTTCTGATAAACCTTCAGCGATTCCATGGAAATCAAAACTACCTGTTGCCCAAAAAAGACCCAAAATACCAAGCAGTAATCCAAAATCCCCCACTCTATTTACAATAAAAGCCTTTTGAGCTGCATGTGCAGCGCCATCTCTGTCATACCAAAATCCGACGAGTAAGTATGAACACATCCCTACCAATTCCCAAAAAACATATATTTCAAGCAAATTTGGACTAACAATTAGCCCAAGCATTGAACTGCTGAATAATGCTAAATAAGTAAAAAAACGAACATACCCAGGGTCATGTGCCATATAACCATGGGAATAAATCATTACCAATAAAGCAATTGTAGTTACAAGAGCAAGCATGACTGACGCTAAAGGATCAATCACATATCCCATCGGCAACTCAAAAGAACCCGCACTTGCCCATATAAACAAGTGCTCAACTGGAGGATTGCCTGAGAGTTGCTCAGCCAAAACTGCATAGCTAATAAATGCCGAAGCACCTACGGAAGTTAAAAGGGTTATTGCAATGGGTTTCCTTGAACGATTAAAAAGATCGTTAAAACTAATTAATCCCAAACCAATCAAAACTGCCCCACAGAGAGGAAGTAGTGGAATCAACCAAGCAAAGTCTGCAGCCGAATGCATCCAGCTAAATCATATTGAAATAAGTTTAGGCAATTCTTGCCAGTAATTCAGTTAAATCAAAAGAGAGAAATCTCTGAGCTCCAACAGAAATAAATTTATGGGACCACCAGAAAAAAAACACTGCAATGAGAATTCCAATTTGAGAGGGTTTAAGGAATTCTTTTATTTGTAATTTTTGTCGTCCATCCAACACAGCTAAAAATGGAACGACTGATGTTCTTTTCTTAACGTCCTCAAATTCTTTTCCGAATTTGAGAGTAAGTCTTCTATCACCATGCCAAATAGCAAATAAATGATGAGCAATCAATCCCAAACAAGTTACAAGAGTAAAACTGGTTCCTATCCAAAGTAAATGTGCAAAACACCAAATAATTTGGCCAATTGCCTGAGGATGGCGAGTAACTCTAATAATACCTGAGGCATAAATTCTAACTTTAGGCTTTAGGACAGCAGGTATTTCTAGAAGGTTATAAGTAGCTGGGTACAAAAAAAGAAAACTAATTGCACTTAACATCCAAATCACGGGAATTAGTTCGCTAACCCCCTGAAAATTCCAAAATCTAACTCCATCGTAACGATGAGCAATAAAATAACCAACTAAAACAAAAGCTGAGGGAATACTTGCAAAAGCAAAAACTAATCTCCATGCTCTTGGACCAATTACACTTTCAGCTTTCACTCTTAAAGCCGCTCCACCACTATGTATAACCGCAAAACAAAATAAAAGTAATATCATCACAAAACTGGAACTATGAGTATCTAAAAATGTCATTAGTCCTATAAAAAACCTCTAAATAAATTATTAGATCCATACCGGATCAACAGTTGGAGTTGTTTTTCCCTACATTTTATTTTAATAACTGCCATGAAGGCCTGCCACCATGGCCGAAATCCCATTCACTCTTGATCAACTTAGAATCCTCAAAGCAATTGTTGATGAGGGAAGCTTTAAAAAAGCTGCCGACAGTCTGTTTGTTACACAACCAGCTGTAAGTTTACAAGTGCAAAATCTGGAAAAACAACTAGAAATTGCCATCTTCGACAGAGGGGGAAGAAAAGCTCAACTAACTGAGGCGGGAAAACTTTTATTAAACTATTGCGAGAAAATCCTAGGAGAATGCCAAGAGACTTGCAAAGCAATTGAAGACTTAAATAATCTCAAAGGTGGATCCATCATTATTGGAGCCAGTCAAACTACTGGTACTTACTTAATGCCAAGGATGATTGGGCTTTTCAGACAAAAGTATCCAGAAGTTTCAGTTCAACTTCAAATACATAGCACTAGAAGAACAGGATGGAGTGTTGCAAATGGCCAGATAGATATTGCTATTATCGGTGGTCAACTCCCACTAGAATTAAATGAATCATTACAAGTCATTCCGTTCGCAACTGATGAGTTAGCTCTTGTTTTGCCTACTAATCATCCATTAGCAAAATCAAAAGAACTTACAAAAGAAGATCTATATAGCCTAAGATTTATAACCTTAGATAATCAATCAACGACAAGAAAAGTCGTTGATCAACTATTAGCTTCTTCAGGATTAGACGTCCAGAGATTACATATAGAGATGGAATTAAATTCACTTGAAGCCATAAAAAATGCTGTTCAATCTAATCTAGGAGCTGCTTTTCTACCAGTAGTCTCAATTGAAAGAGAACTTTCAGGAGGAACGATACATAGACCATTTGTTGCAGATTTAGAAGTCAAAAGAGAACTAAAAGTAATTACTAATCCTGGAAGATATTCATCAAGAGCTGCTGAAGCATTCACACAAGACATATTACCTTTATTTGCAAGTTCATTTTCACCACTTTTTAATCCTAAAATTAAAACTGTATAGCTTCTTTATTTATACCAACAGCATCTTCTTCAGCACCTTTAATTATAAATTTATTTTCATTAACATCTGCTTGATAAACGCAGCGGACAATTGGTTGATCCCTAATTGAACCTATATAGGCAAAAGTATTCATTCTTTGCTTGCACTCTCTCACATCTTCATTATTGATGGCTCCTTGCTTTTGCAAAACAGTCCAATTCTCTCTTCTAATGACACAGCCAGGTTGAAGAGCAGGTTGTGTCACAAAGCTTGTAGAGGGATTTAAGGTCGTATACATTTCAACATCAATAACAAAGGCACTTGCTCCGTATTGTCTACAAAAATCTGGGTCCGGAACTGCCATATCCAACTGTTGCTGACTTGCAATATTTCCCTGTCCACCTGATGTTGTGCTTGTGATAAGACTTCCTATACCCACACCAATTACTAATACTCCAGCTAATATCGCAATTGAATTAGAATTGATTTTTATGCCACCGCCTCCACCTGAGGGGCCTGAGGATTTAAATCGACTTCCTCTAGATTCATATTGATCTCTGACATTCGAATCTTTTCTAGAATTAAATCTGTTCCCTTCTTGTCTTCTCACCAGAT
>CACPLK010000007.1 GCA_902634795.1 uncultured Prochlorococcus sp.
AAAGCGAATGATGAGACTCCTTCTCAATCTTTCAAGGAGCGCCTTAATCAAATAGATATGAAATAATTTTCTTTTGAATAATTTATATCGATTCATATGAACAGATATTAGAAAAAATATCAAAACTCATATTTGATATAATTAAACATACACTATTATTTGGAAAGGATTTAATGTTGTAAATGAATGTCAGTGGAGAGACTTGAACTCTCGACCTCAGCGTTATGAATGCTGTGCTCTAACCGGCTGAGCTACACTGACTGACTGATACCAATATCAATAACAGATTTACAATAGCTTTTAAAAAGGTTATTTCCTTAAAAAAGAGCAATAAAATCTGATAGCAAAAGGTATACATTCATAATAATAATTCAGGATGGTCTTCTACGGAAGAAATCTTTAGATCTATATTTTTTTGAGACCTATGAATACAACTAAGCAAAAAACTAGACCTTATAGGTCTAGTTTTGAATACAAGTCAACTGTTCTGTGGCCTATGGCAGTTGATTACCAGAAAGTGTTTTTGAAAGAAATCCACCAGCCCTTCTATTGAGAACAGAAATAATAACCATATAATTATTCTTGGTTAAATTATTTTATTTTTGACTTGAAGTAAGCAATAAAACTCATATTGATTATTGATCTTGTAAACAAAAGAGAAAGAGAATATTAAAGAACTTAAGATGCTCTTTCTAATGTAGTAAATATAAATAATTAAATTACTAGTTAACTTAATGAGTAGTGATTACTTAAACGCATACCAGTCATTAGCTGATTATTCCAATAAAATTTCTTACACAAAAATTTCAAAAGTATCCTACCTGTTAAAATTAAAGGCTCAATGTAATTCAATATCCGATTTAGATAAAAAGCACAAAGCATGGGGAGAAAGAATCTTACAAAGAAAAACTTTCATACATAAATAGTAACAGTGATTAATTATGTTATCTAAATTCAACGTAGGTAATGTCTTTCAATTTTACAATTATCTATTGATTTATATTTTTAGCAATATTGTTGCCATCATTAAAAAACATTGCTATCAATAAAGTGAGGGTGATCGGAACATAATGAAGCTTCCCAAATATTAAGCTTCGTCATCCTCAATGACTTATGGATTTATACGTTCCATAATCCATTCATTTTTAAGTATCCATCGTTTTCTTAGATGAATAGGTTTATGAAGGAGTAAATGATCAACTTGAGTAATTTCAATCTTAATTAATGAAAAATTACTTGGAATTTCTTTGTTTTTTGTAAACTTTAGATCTTTTGTTGTTTTAACGGAATAATTTTCACCTGGACTTGGCCAACTCCACATAGCTTTATTTTCTTCACTTAATTGCTCCCAATGGCGTTGAATTTCCTTATTCATTTCTATATTTGCATTTCCTCGAAACCTAAATTGGCATCTCGATCTTGCAAAAAGCCAACATATCTCAACATTATTATTTAAATATAATTCATGAGATTTTTGACTTCTGTTATCCGTATATATTTCCATTTCAAAGTTTTCAGTCCATCCTCTAAAAACTACTGTTCTTACTCTTGGACTTTTATCAAGTCCAATTGTTGCAAGTTGCATCCATCTAGAAGAATAAAATTTAGATTCTTTTCTCTGTAGAGAGCTAACATCAGTAAACCATGGAGGCATAACAATATTTATTTAATTTAAAAAAAGCATGCCAATACTAAAATATATTTGGGTATTTATAGAGTTAAAAGATAAATTAAAATATAGAATTAGAATAATACTTTTATATTTTTATTATAATTTAATATCTCTATGGCTCTTCATCTTCATTATTAACCCTAATTTCCACACCAACAAAAGTTGCAAATAAAACTATGAATAAGCCAAATATTGATTTCCATAATGAAATTTGAGTTGCTGGTTCAGGTGATTGAAACAAATCTAGAGTCATAATTTTTTAAAAGTCTATTTATTCTCTTCCCAGTCTTCTTCTGCCTTATCAAGCATATCTTCAACGGTATTGTCAAAAGTCTCTGCTACAGACCTCAGCATTTTGGAAATAGTCTCATCTGGGCAAGCAAGATCTTTTTGTATACCTTCAGCGCAGTCCTTGATTTCTTCCCATGCATCTACCAGTACTTGCGAGTCTACTGGTTTCCATTCTTCTGTCATAGATAAATTCCCCGTTTAGAGTAGAAAATGGATTTTTCATGAACCATCAAATTTTAGCTTTTACTTAGCTAAAGACTGTCTTGATTTCTTCATTTAAATGAAAGGTGTTAGCCCAACTGATAATTTCATACACATATGAATAATTCAATAGAAGAGATTCAGAAACTACGCGCAAAGACTGAGGCATCAAATAATTTGACTGCACAGTTTGAACAAGCTTCTGCACGACTAGAGGCAACACTCACAAGAAAAGAAATACAAAAGGTTAATGAGAAGTCGAAAAACCGTAATTTCATGTGTCAAGAAGTTTCAAACTTTTAATTCTTATTTACGTATTTATAAACAGACCTATAAATAAAGATAGAGACTAGATTTTTATCATGCTTTTGCCTAAGCCAGTTAGACCTGTTGATTCTGAAAAGAAAGGAAAAGACCACATTAGTCATTAAATTAATCCAATTACTGATTTTCAAGTTATAGAATCATTGATTAGTAATTATTTAAGAACATAGATATATATTTATATCTATGTTCTTTTTTTATTTTTAATTTATTCCATAAAATATTTCTCAGTTGCTATCTAACAAAATATAAAAAGGGTATTTCTTATATTATATTAAACAATTATCAATAGTATTTCCAGATTTATCAGCAGATTACGTTTTAAACTATTGACATCTAGAAAATCTTTGGCAAATTAGTGCTTGTGTTCTTCCGTCAATTTTTTACGTTAATTTTCTTTTGTTTGTTTAAGAAAAAAAATCAATCTTTTCATTTTCCCTATGAAAACTGCATATAAAGAACTTCAAAAGCTTAGATCAATGGCTGAGACCTCTTTGAATAAGACCGATGAGCTGCAGCAAGTTTTGGCTCATATAGAGGCCAGTCTTTCAAGTGCTCAATCACAAAAAGTATTAGAAAAGACTAACAAAAAATAAATATCATTAAATCGTATCAATAGCTGCAGATTTCAGGATAGAAACATATTAAAAAACTATAGTTATTTTTTTTAAATGCTTTTACCTAAACCTGTTCTTCCAATAAATAATAAAGATAAAAATAAAAAGTTTAAATTATTTAATACATAATAGTATACATTCATAAAAATATGTTATTAACAAATTATTTATTAAGAAGTGTGGATATAATTCATATTCTTTAAATACCTTATTATTTACGATTTATTTATTAACTATTAGTGCTGATATGAATTTGTATATTTATTTATTACCTAATTAATAGCAATCATAAAGATAATAATAATTTATATTATTATTAATGAATTATAAAATAATGTAGAACAAGAGAAAGCAAAATTCCTGTCCAGAGTCCCTTTAACCAACTTAAAACCAGCATTTGATAATTACTTAAGCGAAAGTGATTTTGAATAGCAAGTGCGGCTCGTTTATCAAAACCTAGTAATGAATAGGTCTTTCCTTCTGAATTAAACAATTTTCTATTCATTAATCTTTTATGTCTAAAATTATATTAGATCGTTACTTTCTATTGTTAATTTTATTTAATGAAAAAGTAACCATTTATTAATTCGACAGAGATATTTTCCCAATATCCAAGAAAGAAGGTTAACCGATCAAATTTAGAACACGCTTTAATGGATTATCACCAATAATAAGTTCATCATAAATTTTCTAAAAAAATACACTTGCATTCTGCTTGAATACATTAATCAAAAAAATGAAACCCATTAATCAAGACAAGAAAAACAAGCAAAAGGAAAGAATATTATGTTTACTAGCAGAATTAAACTCCACACTTGACCTTTACTACGAGAACGCTATTAAAAGCGATGTTGCATCATTGAAAAATAAAATTTGATTCAAAATTATTTGAAATAATTATTCCGATACACATATTTTTTTCTCTAGATTATTCTTACTTCTAATAAGTACTTGATATTTTGAATTTTGTTGTTATGTTCTTAGTATAGTTATTATAATTCTAAATCAATCAAGTCAACTAGAGAACAAAAAACTTTTTCTCACAATTAAAAAAAGTATTTTTTTTACATTCCTTTCTATAATGACCTGTAACTGTCAGCACTGCATTGAAATAAAGAAACAGATTGATAGAGCTGAACAAAGACAGGCATTCTTATTTAAAGCTAGGAGTTCTAAAGTCATTATTAAGTGAAAATTATTTATCATATGGGATAACAGGTATTTCTATTCTCATTGTCTTATTAGTAATTTTAGATTTATGATCATCTAGTGCATTTTCCCTCTCTGAGTTTCGAACTCTGTGTTTGTCATTTCTTGCTTCAAGATTAACAAAAAAGAAATAAATAAATATTAGTAGAAAATAAGGTATAAGATTTCTTATATTTTTTAATATCATTGATATTGAGTTCATTATTTAGCGTTTAATTAATTGTTATTTTACTATAGATCGAATATTGTTTTATGAAAAGCTCTCTGGCTTTATTATCGTAAATAAAATATTATATCTTTAGTGACAATATTTCTGGATTAGTATTTCGGCATTCACCACTAGATTCTACACAAGTATTTTTTTAAAAAACTTACTTGAGTTAAAAAAGATGCAAAAAATAATGTAATTAGAAAATCGCAACAAAGAAATACAGATTTTAATATACTCCTTGTCCAAATAGATAGTCACACTTGAAGCTGATCTTGGTTAAGTTAATAGAAGAGGCTAATTACAGATGTTTTTATTTGCTACTGCTTTGTTTTTTCCTGATTATGGAAATGCTGGAGTTCCTTGGGATTTATTACTTGTACACATTTATTTTTTTATAATATTTATTCCATTTGTTATCATATTTAATGCAGCAAAAAGTTCTGATCGTGAAAATCCAAACAGAATAAAAGATCAAAGCACTAGATATCCAGATTTACATCCACGTGCCTGAATTACCTTTATATTAATTAATTTTATTTATATATAGTATCTCATAATTATTATTACTACTTTCAATTGCATTAATCCATTCTCTAAATTCACTTTTAAGAGCCTCCTTATCCTGCCCTTCTAGTTTTGAAAGCCTCTTGAGCGCAGAGTCAATTGTCACCTCACAGCTGCCAATTAAGCTTGTTTTGGACATTTTAGTTTAATGAATGCATTCACCATAATTCTTTTATTAACAACTAGTAATTAGTAAATCCCGTAATTCTAAGCATTTTATATTATTTACTTTACTCACTTTTCAGGAAATAATCCAACAGTTTTAGGGTTTAGTTATGTGTTTTCAATTAAGTAATAAATGAAACTGAATTATAATTGATAATGACATAAACTATATTAAATACATATTTCCTACATGTCTTCAAAGCAATCTGGAGCTTTACAGGCAGTCGAGGTAATGCTTAACGGATCTCTAAAACGTCTAAATAATTTGAAAGGAGATAACAGGGAGGCCCTTTATGATGAATATAAAGAATGGCTAGAGGTAGATGATAATAATGTAATTAATGATGGAGTTTTATATTGTAACTATCTTGGATAAAATAAATAGCTACTTAATAAGTAAATTTAGTTGTAAACATGAAGAATAGCAAACTATTCCACATGCAACGGATAAATTCAAGCTTCTAACTCCCCCAGCCTTCAATTGATTCTCACCTCCTGGCATAGGTATTCCTGCAATTATTTCACACTTATTCATTATGTTTTCGGGTAAACCCGTATCCTCTCTTCCAAATAAAAATATATCTGTATCTTTATAAATAATATTTGAGATTGAATTACTACTCTTTTTGGTTAGTGCAATAATTCTTGAATTACTAAATGAATTTTTATATTGTTCAAATGATTCATATAAATGTACATCTACATCAGCCCAATAATCTAATCCAGCTCTTTTTAAATATTTATCTTCAAAGCTAAATCCAGTTGGCTTAATTATGTCCAACGACAAATCAAAAGCTAGGCATGATCTACCAATTGTTCCAGTATTCTGGGGAATTCTTGGTTCAAATAACGCGACTCTTGGTCGAGAACTATTTAATGAATTCATGGTATAAGATCTCCAAATTTATCTAAGTCAATTGCAGTCCCATTGATAGCAAGCCACCTTTGTTTTGAAAGGCGACTTATCAATGAGTTTAGGGTGCTCTGTCGTTCGCGAAATAAATGACCTAGTGGAGTGGCGGGAACAATTCCCCAGCCAACTTCCTCTGAAACAACAACAATACATAAATTATCTTCTGAAATGCAATTAAGAAATTTAATTTGGAAATCATCCCATTGATCGTCATCTTTTATCAGGTGCTGTTCCACTAAACCACCTAATGAGTCAATTAATATTGACTCATTTCGTTTAATCGATCCAATTGCGTTGCTGATGTCTTGTGGATGCTCAATTAGCGTCCAGCTATCAGGTCTTCTCTCCCTGTGGATATCTATCCTATCTTGCCATTCTGAATCACTTGGTCTTGGTTTTGATGTTGCTATGTATGTGACGGGATCTTGCTCCGAAATTAAAAATTCAGCTAATTTACTTTTTCCACTTCTTGTCGGTCCTGTAATTGATATGAGTCCTTTATAATTTTTGCCAATTGGTGTGATCATATTCTGAGCTATTGGATATATCTATAAATAGTGTTTTTTTGTATATTATATCGATATTGATTAAATAATAAAGGTAGGCATTGATATGTATAATAAAGTATCAATATATTTATTTGAACTATTGAATAGATAAATGTATAAAATTTCTAGCTTAGTTATAATATTTGGATCTTTTTTACTAATTTTATCAATTATAAATATTGGAACTGCTAATCAAGTTAATCCAACTCTAGTAAGAGCAGAGACAATATCTGGAATTGCTTCAATAGCTTTAATAACAATAGGCTATCTATGGACTGAAATTAAACCTAAACCACCTTCTAAGGTTAGTTTGGATGGAAAAGAGGGTTTTGAACTTTGTACTAAATTAACTGACGATCAAAGAAATGAATTGGCGTGGGGAAGTCAGCAAATACTTACTGCAACAGCAGCTAGTACAATATTAATATATTGGGATAGTAGAGTAATACTAAGAAGAGGATTGATATCTAATAGAATATTTAAGCCTGGTGAAATATGCAATAGAGCAATTGATCAAAAAAGATTAATTTCATTAGTTAATACAGAATTATTTCCAGGTAGAGATGAGTTTGATAGTGTGTTGAATAATTTACCTGCAGTGATTGTTTATCCTCTTGAAAATAGAGGCCTTACAATAGTTGGGGGCTGGTCAAAGAGATCATTTACCAATTCAGATGAAAAATGGATATCAGGATGGTCAGATAAGTTATATGTACTACTGAGTAAGTAGGAAGTTAATAGTTGTTTCAACCTGTTTCTCGTTAGATGTAAATACTAAAGTATTATCTTTTTTAAACCATTTCGCAAAATCAGATATAATTTTTATCTGATACTCCTCTTCACCTTTTGAATTATATATATATCTATTGAATTCAGTATTGTCTATTTTAAGTAAGCTTGTATCAATATTATAAAATCCTTTAGTTGCATTAATAATACTATTATCAAAATTAATATTAACTGGTTCATTTATATCAATAATAGAGGTATTTAAATCCCAATCAAAGGAATTAGTATTTATAAAATAATCCTGCTTGTCAAGAAATGATATGTTTACACTATTAAAAACTCTAATAGAATTAGTTAAATTGTTGAGAGTTGAATTACCAGACTTAACTTTAAAGTCTTGACCATTTTTAATAAGTAATTCAATTGAGCTTTCAATTATATCTATATCATTATTTGTTGGGTCAATTATGGCATTTGGACTAGTGATTCTTACGCTGGTTTGATTATTAGGATTCTCCTGAAGTAGTTCAAAATCTTTAATGTAACTTTTATTATCTATCTGAGAAGAAGATTTGTTTGATTTGTGACACCCAAATAGTGGTAATGTAGTAATTATTAGCAGAAAATAAATCGGTAAATATTTCACTATACAGAATTCTCATTAAATTCAATTTTATCCATTACAGGACAAGGGTCTTGTAATCCAGTATCAGGATCTAACAAACCCCAATGTAATGAGTTTTGAAAATTGATAGTGGAAGAATCAATATTTAATTGATTTAAAATTCTCATACTTAAATTTGGTACAAAAGGATTTAGCAATATACCAATAATTCGGCAAGTTTCAAGTACAGAATATATATCAAGAGCAACAATATCTTTATTTGTTAGATCCTTAATTAGCTTCCATGGTGCACGATCATTTAGGAAAAGATTTGCACTATTGGATAGGTCTATAATTGCATTTGCTGCATTTTTAAAATTTCTATCTTTAAATGATTGCATATATTCATTTATTTTTATCTCTGATTGAACTTTAAGAGGAGATTCAGGTAACAAAGAATTATCTACTGGAATTTTATCATTAAACCATTTTTTAGACATTGTAATTGTTCTGTTTAACAAATTACCAATGGTATTACATAAATCACTATTAACAATATCCACAAATCTTCTCATTTGAAAATCACCATCTTCACCAAATTCAATATCTCTTAAAAGATACCATCTCATCGCATCTATACCCCCATATTCCAAGAGTTCAATCGGGTCGAGCACGTTACCTAAGGATTTACCCATTTTTTGGCCTTCTCGTGTTAAAAACCCATGACCAAAAACACTTACTGGTGGTTTTATACCAGCAGAAAGTAGCATTGCTGGCCAATAAACCGCATGAAATCTGAGTATATCTTTCCCAATTACATGTATATTTGCAGGCCAATTACTTAACGATTCATCGGTGAGTTCAGGAGAGTTTTGATCACAAAGAGATCCACTAATATAACCTAATAAAGCATCGAACCATACATAAAAAGTGTGATCATTGTTTCCAGGAACTTTTATTCCCCATTTTAAGTTTACTCTTGAAATTGAGAAATCCCTTAACCCTTTTGAGACGAAATTGATAATTTCATTTTGTCTACTTTTAGGAGAAATAAAACCATCAATTTGAATTAATTTTTTAATTTGCTCTTGATATTTTGATAATCTAAAAAATAAATTTTCTTCATCTCTCCATTCTAATTCCTTTTTATGAATAGAACATATTGGGCTTTTATCATCCTCATCTACATCTTTATATTCCTCACATCCAACACAATACCAGCCACTTTGTCTACCCATATAAACATCATCAGATTTCAAAACTTTTGCATAAAATTGATGAACTAATGATGTGTGGTCTTCAGAGGTTGTTCTTACAAAACGATCATAACTAATATTTAATTTATCCCATAAATATTTATACTTTTCTGTGATTTCATCACAATGTAGTTGAGGTTGAAGGTTCTTACTTTCTGCGGTTCGCTCTATTTTTTGACCATGTTCGTCAACGCCAGTAAGAAAAAGTACTGTATTTCCACTTAGTCTTTGAAATCGAGCTATTGCATCACAAGCGATTGTTGTATATGAACTACCTAGATGAGGTTTGTCATTAACATAATATAGTGGTGTTGTAATTGTGTATTTCATATTCATAATATATTCTAATTATTATATTGTATTTTTAAAACTATTGCACACTTATGATGAACTCTTATTTTGATAATGAAATTAATTCAAAAAATATTATATCATTGTTATTATTATTTACTATATTTTCAACGTTAAAGCTCTCCCCGATATTTAAGTTTTTTTTTGATTTCAGATTACATATAGTAGAAAAATGATAGTCTATAAAGTATAAAATACAAATGTTTTTATATCTATTTACCCAATTCAGTAAAATCACATTATATACGTTAAAAGTGTTTTTTTCGAACCATTTACTTAGCCAATATTTTTGATCCTCTCTATATCTCATAATATTTTGTCTTCCTTGATTATTTATTTCATGAATCATTTGTTCAACATCTTCTTTAGATATAAGTTCATTATTATTTAGATATCTATTTAATTGATAATTAACTATAAGGTCAGCATATCTTCTTATCGGTGATGTGGCATGTAGATAAGATGTTAATCCTAAACTAGTGTGAGGCATTGGATTTATAGAATAATATGACTTACCCATTGTTTTCTTAAGTAAATAATTGTATAAAACTTTATTAACAGAATCTTGATTATTATCATTAGCAACTTTATCTATACGTTGTTGGACTCTATATGGAACAGGAATTTTGTTGACCTTAGTAAAATTTGAAATAAGATTTCCATACAAGATCATTGCTTCACTTATTAACTGTCTTGATAACGTTGGATCTATTATCTTAAGTGTGGGATTGTTATCTTCTACAATAATCTTTCCAAATGATTCTAATATTTCCGTAGCCCCCGAATTCTTTCTCCAACATTTTCTACTTTGTAGAATTTCTGAGATAATACTTAAATCTTCTTCTTCTTTTGGCGCATAATCTATTAGTTCATCTGCTTCTGTATAATTTAGCCTAAAGTCTACTTTAATAATACTTTGGACTATTTCTGTAGAACTAATGCTACCATCTTCACTAAAAATAATACCTAAACTTAATGATTCTCTCTTTTCTTTATCACTTAGACTAAAAACATCCTTTATTAAAATTTCAGGAAGCATATAATAAGTATTAGTTGATAAATAAACAGTTGAAATAAGCTTTCTTGCCTTCTTATCAATAGCTGATTGATATTCAAAATATGAGGTGGGGGAAGCAATATGGATCCATAACTTATGCTGATAAGATATTTTTTCTAAAGAAATAGCATCATCTACTTCAGAGGTTTGAGAATCATCTATTGAATATGTTTTAAGATGTGTAAGGTCTTTAACTGAAGTATTTACAATATTTGTTTGTTTAAAACTAGAAATTATATTTTTAACTTCATTATCAATTAATTTATTGCACATTCTATTATTAATAGAATATTAGCTTACCCTTCTGGATTAACAAAGGGAAGTAAGGCAATAATGCGTGCTCTTTTAACTGCTGTGGTTAAATCTCTTTGTTGTTTTGCTGTTAAGCCTGTAAGTCTTCTAGGTAATATTTTACCTCGATCAGTAATAAATTTCTTTAGTAATTCTACGTCCTTATAGTCAATAGGATCACCAGGCTTTATAGGGGAAAGCTTTTGCTTAAATACTGAATTAGTCATTTTTAAAAAGTGAAAAAAAGGAAATGATTATTTTATTTCTCTATGAATAGTCATCTTGTTTAATTCAGGACAGAACTTTTTAAGTTCAAGTCTCTCAGTAGTGTTCCTACGATTTTTTTCTGTGGTGTATCTAGATACTCCTGCAGAACGTTTTGCTGAGCTAGGTACAGATCTAGACTCAGTACATTCTAAAGTGACCACTATTCTGGTACCTTTTTTAGCCATATGAACTTAGCTCAACTTTTGTGAGTCTAGGGAACAAAGTACAATCTTACTAGGCTATGCACCCTTTTTTATAAATTCATTTGAGCACCTATGTTTAACTCCTGTGAGAGCAAATCATGAAGGTATCTGTTTCATGGCTAAAGGATCTGGTCGAATTAAACAACGATATTGATGATCTGACCGAAAAGCTTTCAATGACAGGCTTTGAGGTTGAATCATTAGAAAACTTATCAGAGCAAGCAAAGAATGTTGTCGTTGGATTTGTTGAAGAAATCACGCCGCATCCAAATGCAGAAAAGCTTAAAGTATGTTCTGTAGATGTTGGTTTACCCAAAAAGTTAACCATTGTATGTGGTGCAACAAACGTAAAAGCCGGATATCACGTCCTTGTAGCGTTGGTAGGAGCCTATTTATCTTCAAATTCATTAAAAATAAAATTATCTAATTTACGTGGCGTAGAAAGCGAAGGAATGATTTGTTCTCTACAAGAATTAGGTATTGAAAGTAGTAAGGAAGGTATAGAAATTCTTGAAGAAAACGAATCAAATATCCCACCCATTGGAACAAAAGCTGTTGATTACTTAGGTTTGAATGACACGATAATTGAATTAGCTATCACAGCTAATAGACCTGACGGTATGTCTATGGTTGGTATAGCGCGAGAAATATCTACAATAACAAATTCAAAATTAACATTACCAACTTTAAATTATAATGAAGACTTTAACCAATTTGAACCGCAAATAAGAGATAAAGAAACGTTTGGTTCAGACTGTATTTACTCTCTTAGTTATATAGAATCTATAGACAATACTGGAGTCATAAATAAAAATATTTTCACAAAATTAAGTTCTTTAAAACAAAATTCTATCAATCCAGTTGTAGATATAACAAATTATTTAATGCTGGAACAAGGTCAGCCTCTACATGCCTTTGATGCAGATCAATTAGATAATATAGTTGGTAGAAAAGTTACCCCAAATGATTTTGGTATTAGGAATGGTAGAAAAGGAGAATCAATAGTTGCTCTTGATATGAAAAAATATAAGTTAAATGAGAATATAAAGTTAATTACATGCGACGATATTCCAATTGCAATAGCTGGGGTGATCGGTGGAAATAATAGTTCCGTAAGTGCTAACACTACAAGAATTTGGTTAGAAGCTGCTGTATTTACTCCTACATCAATTAGAAATAGTAGTAGAGCAATAGGTCTTAGAACAGACGCAAGTAGTAGATACGAAAAAGGTATATCACCAAACATGACAACAGCAGTTTCAAAGAGAGCTGGTGAACTTATTTCGGATGAATTAGGTGGGAATGTAAAATCAAATCATGTTAATAATGAATTTATTAAAAGAAGTATTAGTGTCAATCTTAGAATGGAGAAAATTAACAGCGTCCTAGGTAAACTAAGTCACACAGATAATAATAAATTAGAAAAAGATTCAAATACACTTCGTTATCTTGATAAGGATGATATTGAGCCTCTTTTAACAAAACTTGGTTGCCAACTTACTTCTAATACTAGTGGTTGGAATGTAGAAATTCCTCCTTACAGATCATCTGACTTAACAAGAGAAATCGATCTAATAGAAGAAATAGCAAGACTAATTGGATATGATTATTTTGATTCAAATATGCCCGTACCACTTGAGCCAGGAGTACTAACACCTACTAATATGGTTGAAAGACGTTTACGAAATTCCTTTATACATAATGGTTTTCAAGAAGTGGTGACTTCTTCACTTGTTGGTCCTGATAATACTGATAGAAATGCTGTATTAATAAAAAATCCATTACTAGTAGAGACAAGTAGATTAAGAACAAATGTATGGGATGAACATCTAAAGATTCTTCAGAGAAATGTATCATATGGTGCTGAAGGTTGTTGGATCTTTGAAATAGCAAAGACTTACAAAAAAGATAAAGAAAGCTTTGTAGAAACTAATTTATTAGCAGGTTCGTTGACTGGTAATAGACAAATTAGCAAATGGGGATCATCATCAAAACAAATAGCATTAGATTATTTTGAAGCTAGAGGAAAACTTAAGCAATCCCTTGAAGTTCTAGGAATTGAAATTATTGATAAGCAACTTATCGAAAAAGATTTAATGCATCCGGGTCGAACTTCTGAATTATTTGTTGAAGGAAAAAGTATCGGCTTCTTCGGACAAATTCATCCTTCTCTCGCCGAGAAATATGATCTAATTAAAGAAACATACTTATTTAACCTTGAGTATGACTCATTGATTAAGGCCTCGACAAGGAAAACAAATTGGACAAGAATGTACAAAGATTACCCCACTGTTCCTTTCATGGAAAGGGATATTGCGCTTATTCATTCAAGAAAATATAGTTCCTTAGAAATAATAAATCTAATAAAGAAGTCTGGTAGACCACTTTTAGAGAAAGTGGAATTGATAGATCGTTACGAGGGATCTTCTATTCCCGAGGATTCGATTAGCCAGGCTTTTAGAATAAAATACAGAGATCCTAAAAAAACCCTAATTGAAGAAGATATAAATCCAATACACGAAAAAATAAGAACTGCTCTTAAAGAAAAATTAAACGCGGACCTCAGAAGCTAGTCTTACGAGTCTAGTGTATGACTCATTATGAGTCCAAGTCTAGGACTAATACCAGACTTATTAGACTCTAATTTTTAAAAAATTTTAAACAATTTCAGCGTATCTATTCGACTAATCAGATTGTTTAATTGGATAAGAATTGCCTTCGGATCAATAACGATTAAGGTTAATCTCGATAAACATTTTAAAAATCATCGAGAAATGTCTTATAAGTCTCATACAGGATTCATTGCTAGACCCACGATTAGTCCTATCCTAGATCAATGAGAATTTTTTGAATATGATTCCAAGAGAACATGCTTATTAATTCAAATCCCAGATACTTCGTGCTTTATCTCTTCGCATAACTGTCTATAAAGCAGTTATGCGAAGAGATAAAGATAGTCATACCAATGGAATAAAGCTATGAATTCATTTATGGACAGAAGATGGACATATTTAGTATTTAGGTAGGCCAACTCTAACGAATCTCTAAAATCTGCTTGAAACAAAAGACAAAATTTTTTGCATTTTAAATTGTTATCGATGACTTCATATATACCTTTGATATTTTTTTATCAATAAAAAACTAATAAATTAAACTAGCAGATCTACTTTTACTCTAATCAATGAATAGTAATCAAATTACACTGAAATATTTAATCTATTTAATCTTTTATGTGTCTTATAACTAGACCAATAACTAGACCAATCCGAGACAAGTGAGAGTTTAATTTTTGTATAAATCTTTTAGTAATTGATAAGCCTCGTTTAGTTTTCTCATTGTTTCGTTTGATCCTCCAGCGTCAGGATGATTGGCAAGAGCTTTTTCTTTATAGGAATCTCTAATAAACGAAAGGGTTAGAGATGATCCAGCCTTTGTTGGCAAGCCCAATAACTTAAGAGCACCATGGACAGTCATCGTAGACTCTAGCGTTTGGAATGAAGTTACATTTTGACTGCGTTTGAATTTATTAACGAATCTGCGAATTAGCGTGGGAATTCTACTTCTTAGATTTTTAGCTGAAAAGGGATCTTCAAGCGCTCCTGCCAATATAACAACATCATCAAAAGTTACTGAATCGATTTTCCAATCACTGCAATATGAATTAAGCATTTTACAGGCCGCATTCCAGGTAAAAGGGATATTTTCTGTGCCATCGACATTTGGCCAGATATCTCTAGCAAGCCATATCATTGAAGCCTCAATCACACTGTCAGTTGGTTTTTGACCATAAAGATAGATCCAATGTTTTTCTGCAGCATCTTTCGCTTTTAACAAATCATCAACATCAATAGTGGTTATTGAGGTATCTTCCATATTTTTAAAAATTTTATCTTTACTCAAACTCCTCTTTAGGTTTGTAGTTTGTTTTCTAATAAAACCTGGTAATTCAATGCCTGTGGAGACAGTATCTTGTTTATTACTTTGAACATCATTAGCTTTTACATCATTGACAGCTACATTTTTTATTTCGATATTCTTATTTCCAACTATAACAAGTGCTTTTTCTTTCTGGTTACAAATATCTATTCCATTTTGAGGCGATGAATAATCATTATTAGTATTATGATTAAAATCTAGCTGTTTATTTTCAATTATATCCTCATCTAAATCATTAGATAAAATAACCTCTAATAATCTCTCGAAAACTAGTCCTCTAGCCCTAAATCCCCACTCTTTGCGAAGACGATCGACGCCATCAACTAGATCAATTGGTAAATCAATTGATATTCTCTTAACTTCCTTGCCATCCCCTTCTGTCACAAGATCCATTTATCTACTCTTATATTAATAGCCTTTTTATCATCAACACACGTTTAGCTTTGAATTTATATAATTAATCTCTAATTGTAAAATATATTAGAATTTCATTATATTATCTTAAAATTAAATTATGGCCACATCGATCAATATTATTTTGTATTATTTTTAAAGTTAATCAAATAGTAATCAAAATGAATTTCTGCGATTCAGCCACAAACTGGAGTGAAAGAAAAAAATTTTTTCAAGCAAGAAAATTAAATTTTTTAATTTCTGTAAAAGAATCTTATGAAAGAAAACTTGCCGCAATAACAGCCTCAATATCAAAACTTGAAGAACAAATAAATTCAACAAAACCTAATGTCGAAACTAAATCAACATAATATACTTCTTAAATGACATCCTTTAATATTCTTTCTGGACCAAATTTAATAAGAGTATCGATATCAGATCTTTTTGTTCCAAGAAAATAACCAGCGAAACCAAGAGCATTTATACTAAATCCATTTGAACTATCAGTTTTACGTGTGATAAGTGCTATCCACTTAGATGTTATGAGTAAATTATATGGTTTTGAAGGTTTATTAATTAAACCAATCTCACCTATATTCATTTCATTAACCATAGACTTATATGAGTTAAATAAATCATTCGAGCTGGAGTCTTTATTTTTATTTCTTACTCTAATTGAAACACAATGTGAAATTTCAGAATTGGTATCAAGCTCGTTGTTTAATAAAGAGCAAAACCAATTATATCTAGGGCAAATACTTTCATTATAATGCCTGGGTAATAATTGAAAATGACGATGAGGTTGACTAGCACCAGAGGCTTTACTACTATTAAAAAACCATAAACCTGAAGTATCATTATCAACATTAAGAATGGCTTCAAAATCATTTTCTGTAAGCCAGCCATTTTGTGGTTTCCAGCTATTTGTTATCAATAACATATGCCCTATTTGTACTGGATATTTATTTAATATTAATGTATGATTATCATTTATTTGCTGTATTTCTAATCTAGTATCCCATGGGATAAACGGATTACGTTTAGGACCATATTCTCTTAAATATTTGGGTAAGGGACTTTTGAGTAAACGAAGCTCAAAATCACAACATAATTCACTAGATTCATATTTTATAGTATTAAGAGGAATTACAGCCCCGCTATTTACAGCTTTTCTACTAATCTCCAACGCTTTTGACCATAAAGATTCGCTCTTCACCTCAAATAGACCTTTGAAAATTAATGTTTATTGATTATATAAGTAATTATCTATAAATTTAAAATTTAAATAAAAGCTTATTAACCAATTACTAATCAATAAAAGAAAAAACTGAAAGAACATATTAAATTTTCTAGAAATCATGGAATTAATGCCTGATAAGCCGATCAACGCATGAATGATGAATTGCTTGCAGATAATTGGTATGGCCGCTCTGGAGACGATTAGCGGGCTCATAGAGACCACTTGTTCCGACACCAGAACTCTTTTTATTTTTTATCAAAGTCAATTCAAATAAGTTTTTGAATTGAAAAAGATAAAAAAGGAAAAATTCGTGAATTCTTTTTTAAATCACTATTCGCCCGTAATCGTTTGCACTGCAGAGGTTTTTGGATAACACAGGAAAAATCAAATTTATCAATTTGCAAAATAGTTTCAGTTTATTGGCAAATAAGGTTGACGAAAGCAGGGGGGAAAGAGGTAAAACCTCATTCAGTAATGTCTCCTCAATGGATTGGGACTTTTCTGAAGACGAAGCTTTTTTAGCTCTATGCGATGCGTTTCGCGAGAGCGGAGAAACATCTGCAATGGAATTTTTGGCAACGGGTGAGGGTGCTTTTCACTTTCAGGAATTAACTCAAAATGCTGCTGGCGAGGGCATTGATTTAAGTGACTCTGAATCAATGGCTGAGTTTCAGATGGAAGTATTAGAAACTATCGATGAAATGAATAACTAATTTTCTAAATTAATATCTAAAATGTGAAAGATATTTAAACACCAAAGTATTTAGCTACTGGGTGTAATGCAACAATAGCAGTTGTACTTTGTTCAGGATGAAGTTGCTCACTTTCATCCATAGAGATATTAATTTTTTCAGCGTCAAGCCATATCAATTGTTTTCTAGAATCTGAAACTTCAGGACAAGAAGGATAGCCAAAAGAATAACGGCATCCTCGATATTTAACATCTAAGATATCTTTTATATTATCTGGTTCACAGTCATCAAATCCACATTCAATCCTAATAATAGAATGTATATATTCAGCAAGTGCTTCTGCTAGCTGGACTGTCAAACCATGAAAAAATAGATAATCTGAGTAGGAATCTTGACTAAATAATTTTTGAGAATATTCACTAGCTGATTCTCCCATTGTTACAGCCTGCATTGGCAAATAATCTGTAGGCTGATTGTTATTTAAGTCATTATAAAAATCTGCAATACAAAATCTTTTTCCAGATCTTTGCCTAGGTAATAAAAAATCACCTAAAAGGCTTTGGTGATCTTTATCATATACTTTTAAATTATTACCAACTCTACCACAAGGAAAATATCCATACACTAATGATGGATTAATAAGCTTTTCATTTATTATTTTATTCATCCAGTAATCTAACTTCGGTTCTGCCTTCTTAAGTAAATAGTCCTTATACTCAGAAGCAGACATCTGCTTGGAACGTTTCATTTGCCATTGGCCTGCAAATAAAGCATTACGATCTAAGAATTTATAAACTTTAGTTATGTCTATATCTTTTTCTAATAAAATTCTTGGACCTATGAATGGTGGTTTAATAGGATCTATTTGTGATATATCTTTTGATCTTGAGGTATCTTCTATAGGCTTATCTTTTAATTTGTTGATATTAATTTTACTATCATTATTGATAATTTTATAATTACCAATTGTGATACCATCAGGAGCACCTTCTTTAAAGCCTGAAAAATTATCCCAATTATTTAATTCCTTTGCTTTCATATATGAATCCATAAATTTTAAATCTGTAAAAGCATCTTTACCGTAAATAACTTTCCCTTTATAAACACTTGCACAATCTTGATTAACAAATTTTGGGGTCAGTGCAGCTCCTCCAAGAATAATAGGCACAGATATATCTTCTTCATTTAATGCTATAAGATTATCTTTCATAAATGCAGTTGATTTAACTAGTAGTCCACTCATGGCAATACAATCGGCGTTATGCTCTTTCTGAGCATTAATTATTGAATTGACTTCTTGCTTAATTCCTAAATTAATAACTTCATAACCGTTATTTGATAAAATTATATCTACTAGATTTTTACCAATATCATGAACATCACCCTTAACTGTAGCGATAATAAATTTTCCTTTTGATTGATTAACCTCAGATTTATCCATAAAATCCTCTAAATATGAGACAGCAAATTTCATTGTTTCCGCGGATTGGAGAACAAAGGGTAATTGCATTTGACCCGACCCAAATAATTCACCAACTACTTTCATGCCATCTAATAAATATTCATTAATTATTGCCAAAGGTTTATATTTCTTTAATGCGAAATCAAGATTTGAATGTAAATTAGTTTTTTCACCATCAATAATATGATTCTTTAGTTTTTCTTCTATTGGTAATTTAATGTCATCAGTATTAGTACTTTTATTTAAAAGTGTCTTTGAATCATCAAAATAACTAGTTAAAGTTGTTAAAGGATCATATGTACATACTTTATTTTCAAATATTCTTCTATCATAAATAAGATCCATGCAAATTTTTATCTCTTCTTCACTTATTTTGTTTAGAGGTAAAATCTTGGAAGGAGAAACAATTGCAGAATCAAGACCGGCCTTAATTGCCTCATTAAGAAAGATAGAATTAAGAACAATTCTTGCACTAGAAGATAAACCAAAACTTACATTTGAAATTCCAAGGATTAAATGAACTTCTGGATGTTTACCTTTTATTAACTTAATTGCTTTTATAGTTTCTAAACCATTCTTTCTATCTTCTTCTAATCCTGTTGAGATAGGTAATGCTAGCGGATCATAAAAAAGTTCATAAGATTTTATTCCAGAATCAGTCGCATCCTTAAAGGCTCTTGTTGCTATTTCTGCTTTTTTATCAGCAGATCTAGCCATTCCATCTTCGTCAATTGTTCCGATTACGACTGCTGACCCGTATCGTTTAGCAAGATCAATTACTTTATAGAATCTATCTGGTCCATCCTCATAATTAGTAGAATTTAAAATACATTTTCCGCCAGCATGTTTTAGCCCACTCTCCATTTTTTCAAAATCTGTTGAATCAAGCATTAAAGGCAAATTAATATTATTAACAAGTCTTTTGACTAACATAGACATATCTTCGATCCCATTTCTTCCAACAAAATCTACATTTACATCTAATACATGAGCATTTTCCTTCAGTTGAGATTTTGCAATTCCAACAAGTCCGTCCCAATCCTCATCGTTTAGGAGTTCTCTTACTTTTTTAGATCCACTAGCATTTAATCTCTCACCTACGATCAAGAAAGAGTTATCTTGCACATAAGGAATAGACTCATATATTGATGATGCAGCAGGAATTATAGATCTTTCTTTTGAAAGAGTATCCAATCTTTGCTCAGAACATAAAAGCTCTTTAGATAAATCTGAAAGTTGCTTAATATGTTCCGGTCTAGTTCCACAACAACCTCCAATTAGTTGAACTCCTAAATCATTAATAAAATGACTAAGTTGGAACTTAAGTTCCATTGGAGTTAATCGATAATGAGCCTTGCCACCTACATTCTCTGGAAGGCCTGCATTTGGTATACAACTTATATGAAATGGTGAATGTTGCGATAAATATTTAATATGATCTTTCATCTCTTCCGGGCCAGTTGCACAATTGAGGCCCAAAATGTCAATATTAAATGGCTCAAGTATTGTTGTAATAGAAGAAATATCACTACCAATAAGCATCTGGCCGGTGGTTTCCATGGTTACCGACACCATTAATGGAATTCTCTTTCCAGAACCAATAGCTTCATTTACGCTTTGCAGAGCAGCCTTGATTTGAAGGACATCTTGGCAAGTTTCAATAATAAAAAGATCAATTCCACCTTCAATTAGTGCTTTAGCTTGCTCGAGATAAGAATTTTTTAGCTCATCAAAACTGATATGTCCTAGGGTTGGTAGTTTGGTTGTTGGTCCAATAGATCCAGCAACAAATCGTGGTTTTTCCTCTGATTGATATTTATTTGCGACATTTCTTGCTATTTGTGCTGCTTTTAAATTGATCTCATAAGCTTTATTACCAATTCCATATTCATCTAGAACAATTGAAGTAGCACCAAATGTATTTGTTTCGATTACATCACAACCTGCATTTAAAAATGATTCATGTACTTTTTCGACGCTGGAGACTGATGTCAATACAAGGTTTTCATTACAACCTTCTAATGAAGCTCCGCCATAGTCATCTGCATTAAGTTGTTGATCTTGCAGAGAAGTGCCGGTAGCGCCATCAAAGACTAATATCGGTCTCTTTTCAGAGTTGAGATAGCCTAAAAAATCAGTCATAAATTATATATTTAACTTATAAAAATGAAAATCATTAATTTAAATAAGTTATACAATCTTATTTTAATCTATATGTACACGTTTAACCCAATTTTCATATTCAGGATCTAAACCTTCTGTAATTTTAGTCAACTTCGTTCTCAATGAATTCATTATTGGCATATCTTTGCTCATTGATGTAGTTTCAATCATTTTTACAGGGGTAATTTTTGCCGCGGTTCCTGTAAGGAATACTTCATCAGATATGAACAATTCTGTTTTATCTACTGGTCTTTCAATAACTTTTAAACCATCTTTTTTTGCCAGTTCTATAACACTTGAACGAGTTATACCTTCAAGTATATCTTGATCAACACCAGGTGTAATTAATTCACCATTACGTACTATAAAAATGTTCATACCACTGGCTTCACTTATTTTACCTTGACTATTTAATAATAGTGCTTCATCAAATCCACTTTTTACTGCTTCAGTTTTGGCTAAGGAGCTAGTGATATAAGCTCCACTAATTTTGCCTCTTAAAGGAAGTGAGTTGTCCTGTTGACGAGTCCAGCTACTAACGCGACAAGTAACCCCATCAGGTGATAGATAATCACCTAGTTCTATCCCATAAATAAAGAAATTAGTTTCTATATTATGCAACCTTGGTGCAATTCCTAAGTCACTAGTATATACAAATGGTCTGATGTATACAGGTTGAGTCGGTTTGTTTTTAACAAGAAATATTTCAAGAGACTTTAATACAAAATCCTCATCTAATTCAGTCATCAAAAATCTAGCACTTTGACATAATCTTTTTGCGTGTTTGTCTGCTCTAAATAATAAAAATGATTTACTATTATTTGGATCAGGAATAGCCCGCATTCCTCCAAAAGCTGCTGTTCCATAATGAAGTGCATGAGTAGCTATAGATAGCTTCGCCTCATTAAATGGGATACATTGCCCTTCAAACCAAGCGAATGGAAGAAAATTATGCATTATTAGTTCCAGCTAAGATGAAAACAATCAGCATTTCAGTTTTTACTGCTCTTATCACACATAATAAATGAATGCATAGAATTTCCACCCTTCCAGGGAATGAACCTCAAGAAGAAAATACATTTATCGAACAACCATCAGCTCCAGTTATCTTCCTAACTAGTGCTACATCTGATATAACCTGTTTATCTACAGTATTAAAGCTCCCTCACAATAGCAAGTGGAAAAATAAAATAAGAGCATTACCTATAGCTTATTTATCTTCAAATGCATCAATTGATCATTATATAACTAATACATGTAATACAGCTGAAATTATTCTTGTTAGATTTTTAGGGTCAAAATCATACTGGTCTTATGGATTTGAACAATTAGGTTTATGGCAATTAGAGAAACCAAATAGACATCTGATAGTAGTTTCAGGAATTGAAAGTACAGCAAATGATGTTCAAGAAATTAGTAGCTTAAATCAAGAGAAAGTTGATTTAATTCAAACACTTTTAAATCAAGGAGGTATAAAAAACTATAATTATATACTTCAAATCTTAGAGAAAATAATTGATGTTGAAGAAATTACTATAAATTCAGATTTAATTGAATATCATGATGAGTTAATAAAATGGAAATGGAAAAATAATGATAAGCCATCTATTGCTGTATTTCTCTATAAATCACTTTTACAATCGGGCAATACTGAGTTAGCTGACAAAATAAATGATATATCTAATAAATACAACTTAAATGCTAAAATAATATGGATTACAAGTTTTAAATCTAAAAATATAGAGAATCAAATAATAACTTTATTAGAAAAAGAGAACATAAAAGCAATAATAACTACAACCGCTTTTTCTTCAGTTGAATATAAACTTGATGATATGAAGAAAAACTTATGGGATAGATTAGATATACCTGTATATCAACTACTAATATCTAGCTCATCTATAACTGAGTGGAAAGAATCTACAGTAGGTCTTAACCCCATTGACTTATCAATTCAAGTTGTTTTACCAGAAGTGGATGGTCGAATCTGTACAATTCCAGTTGCATTTAAAAACCTTACTTATACAGATAATGAATTATCAATTGCTGTATATAAAACAGAGCCATATGAAAAACATATTGAATGGTGCATAAAATATATAAAAAATCTAACCTATCTACAACAAAAGAATAATTCAAATAAAAAGATAGCTCTGATTATAGCAAATTATCCAGTAAAAGACTCAAGAATTGCAAATGGAGTTGGTTTAGATACGCCCGAAAGCCTATTAAATATTTTGAACTGGCTTAAAGACGAGGGGTATAATCTAGGAAATGAAGATATTCCTGCTAATAGTAAAGAATTAATTAACCTTATATTAAGTCATAGGACTAATTCTGAAGAGACAATCTCAAATAAGCCTCAATCATATTTAAATATTCAAGATTATTTAATTTATTGGAATGACCTCGAATTAAACGTGAAAGATAAAGTATCAAATCGATGGGGACACCCACGTGATTCTTTTCAATTAGAAAAGTCAGGATTTCCAATTAATGGAATAAACTTTGGAAATATAACAATTTTAATTCAGTCAAATAGGGGGTATGTTAGCGATAATTCATCTGATTTACACTCGCCCGACTTACCTCCTACACATAAATATATTGCACAATATTGTTGGCTATATAATACATTTAAAGCGAATGCAATTGTACATCTGGGTAAACATGGAAGTTTGGAATGGTTACCAGGAAAAGGGGTTGGTTTAAGTCATAATTGTTTCCCATTTATTCTTTGTCCTCCTATTCCAAATATATATCCATTTATTGTAAATGATCCTGGCGAAGGCTCCCAAGCAAAAAGAAGAACACATGCAATCATTATAGATCATTTAACACCACCACTATCTCATGCCGGTAGTTTTAATGACCTACTAATAATTGAAAATTTAATTGATGAATATTATGAATCTAAATTAATTAACGATAATAGAAATGAATTATTAGAAAAAAAGATATTAGATCTTTTAATTAAAAATTCCTGGCCAGGCATTGAATCAAATAAATTAATAGCAGAAAAAGATAAATTAAATATACAAGATCTAATAGATAATGCAGAGAGTTATTTATGTGAAATTAAGAATTCTCAGATAAGAACTGGTCTCCATGTGTTTGGAGTTAATCAGACTATAGATAAATTATTAGAATTAACACTCTCAATTTCTAATGTACCTACAGGAAGAATTCTCGGTCTTACACAAGGTTTAGCAGAAGATTTAGGTTTTACGTTAGACCCTTGGAGTGACGAAGAGAGTAAAAACTTAAACCAAGTTGACATTGATTTATTTAAAGACTATACAGATATTAATGCAAGGAAAGTCGGTAAAGTAGTTGACTGGTTGAATGACATCGGGAAATATATAATAGAGTTTCATTGTTATAAAATACTTAATTACAAGAATAAATCAAAAAAGAAGATAAAACTTGATAGTAAAATTATAAATTATCTAGATCATGATAAACCTAATATTTTTATAAATCATTTACTAAATAATATTTTACCCAGACTATTAAATAGTTCAGCTAACGAAAAAACAAATTTTCTCAAGGCTTTAGACGGTAAAAGAATTTCTAGCGGTCCTTCTGGGGCTCCTACAAGAGGGAAATTAGAAGTTTTACCCACAGGCAAGAATTTCTTTTCGGTTGATATTAGAGCAATACCAACTGAAACAGCTTGGGACTTAGGGAAAAGAAGTGCTGAGCAAATAATGGAACTTTACCTACAAGAAAATGGTGAACACCTTTCACACCTTGCTATTTCAATTTGGGGTACTTCAACAATGAGAAATGGTGGAGAAGATATTTGTCAGCTTTTTGCTCTCATGGGTTTAATGCCAATATGGGACGGTACTTTAAGAAGAGTAGTTGACGTTGAGGTCATTCCCCTCAGTGTATTGAACAGACCAAGAGTAGACGTAACATTAAGAATTTCTGGTTTATTCAGGGATGCATTTCCACAGATAATTGAATTGATTCGAAGAGGTCAAAATCTTATTGGAAATTTAAATGAATCCTCTTCTAATAATCCACTTGCTGAGTCATATAGAAATGGAAATACAAAATCAAGAATATATGGATCTGCCCCCGGATCATACGGAGCAGGATTACAAGAAATAATCAATAGTGGATCTTGGGAGAATCAATCAGAACTCGCTGATGCTTTTATCGAATGGAGTAAATGGAGATATGAAGGATCAAATAAAATCATAAAAGACAAAGATGGATTAGAAAGTAATTTATCAAAGGTAAAAGTAGTACTTCATAGTCAGGACAATAGAGAACATGACATACTTGATTCAGATGATTACTATCAATTTCAAGGTGGATTAATTTCTGCGATTAAAAAAACTAGTGGAACAAATCCTCAAGCCTATTTTGCAGATAATTCAAGGTATCAACGGCCAAGAATTCATAAACTCTCAAAAGAAATTGATAAAGTTGTTCGTAGCAGATTATTAAACCCTAAATGGATAGAGGGTATTAAAGAACATGGATATAAAGGAGCTTTTGAAATGTCAGCTAGCCTTGACTATTTATTCTCTTATGATGCAACTACAAACTTAGTTCCTAATTGGTGTTATCAATCTATAGTGAATAATTGGTTAATGAATAATAATACGAGAAATTTTATTAGTGAAAACAATCCTTGGGCTTTAAGAGATATCGCTGAAAGATTACTAGAAGCATCCAACAGAAAACTTTGGACAAATGCAACTATTGAAGAAATATCATCTATAAAAAAATTACTATCAGATATAGATAGTAAAATTGAAAACTATACTTCTAATAATAATTTATAAATTATTTAACGCCTAAGAAGAGATAGTCCGTGGCTATCAGTACCACAGGTTGATAATAATGAATAAGAATTTGCGCAATCTAATATTTTATCGCATACAAATTCTGATGGGATCCAATTATGTGCTCTTTCATAATTATACCAAGTTTCAACAGCATCAAAACCAAGTTTTGATGCTTCATTAATCAAGAGATCAAATGGAAGCTTATATCTAGCGGGATGAGCTAAAACGGCAATTCCATTAGCTTTATGAATCGAATCTACAACTGTCGAAGCTAATAATTCATTACCAATAGCGGCCTTATGATCAACATAAGGTAATAAGTATTTTGAATTATGATCAAAACCAAGACCTAAAACATGAACTAAACACCCCTTTAATAGACAAGTAATTTCTATACCAGTCCAAAGTTTAGGAAAATTTGATCTCTCCTGATATATAGAGTCGTTAATTTTGCTTAATTCAATATATGCATTAACTGAATGATGATCTGTAATTGCATAATGATCAATATTTAATTCAATTGCTTGGTAATAAATTTGTTTGGCAGTCAAACTTCCATCGCTAAATGTTGAATGAATGTGAAAGTTGATAGAATTTGGACAACTATTCTTAGTAATTGATTTAATTATGTTAATTAATTCAGTGGAATCAATATCAGACATACTAACTAAGTTAATTGTTTCCTATTTCTTCTCCATTTTGCATAAAACTGTATACTTGCAGCCATAAAGAGAATTAAGCCAAATATCAACCAACTTGCTGCACTGGTTGGAAACTGGTTTTTAAATACAACAAGCATTACAACTACTACTAATAATAGTGTCGGCAACTCATTTAAAGCACGGAGTTGCTGTCCACTATAATTATATTGATTATTAGTTAATTCATTCATGATTTTATAGCAATAAAAATGATAGATAAGCAAAAAAACGACAAACAATAATTTAATCTGCATCCATGTTTGTGTAAGATATACAGGCTGCATATATAATAATCCAGATGCCATAATGACAGCTAAAATCATTCCAGGAGTTGTTATAATATTAGCTAGTCTTTTTTCCATTAATGAATATTGCTTATTAAATACATCCCTTATTTCTTCTTTCTCATTCTGGACTTCTACATGATAAATAAATAATCTGACTAAATAGAATAAGCCAGCAAACCAAACAACTACACCGATAATATGAAAAGATTTAAACCATAAATATGTCTCTGGTGAAAAAATCATATTCTATAAAATGTTTCGTACCTTCATATAACTCTATACATTACTATAACAAAGATTAACTGTCCCATTGTCGTTAATAATTTATCAATAGATTATTTATTTTCAATTGGGTGAAAATAATTTCGAATAACACCAGCAGTAGATGATCCCAAGCCTGGTGCTGATGAGAGTTCGGAAAGAGATGCCATTTGAATAGCCTCTATTGATCTAAAATGCTCCAATAATAATTTGATTCTTTGTGGTCCCAATCCTGGTATCTCATTTAATTGAGAGCGTTTCATACGTTGACTTCTTTTTTGTCTGTGAAAGGTAATTGCAAACCTATGAGCTTCATCTCTAATTCTTCTTAACAAAAGCATTCCAGGTTGATTAGGATCAGTGTCTAATGATTGTTTAACATTTGGAATAAATATCTCTTCTTTCTTCTTGGCTAAAGATATGAGATTTATATTTTGATCTAGATTCAACTCTTCTAAAGCCTCTAATACCGAACTTAATTGCCCTTTACCTCCATCTATTACAACTAAATCTGGCCAATCATTCAAATTATCCTTGTCTAAAACACTTGATTCATGACTTGATAGTTTATTCATATCACCTCCATCATCTTTATAACGAGCCCATCTTTTAAATCTCCTAGTAATAACTTCAGCCATTGATTCGAAATCGTCACTATGTCCTAGTTTTATATTTGAACTTTTAATTTTATATTTTCTGTAATGTTGCCTAGCCGCAATACCATCAATAAATACTACCTGAGAAGCGACAGCATCACTACCTTGAATATGACTAATATCATAACATTCAATTCTTTTTGGAATTTTTATTAACTCAAGTATATTGGTTAAATCGTCAAGCTCAACTAAATTTTTATCATGAGATTGTCTAATTCTTTGCAACTCCATATTTGCATTCTTTTCTACTAATTTTATAATTTCCGCCTTCTTAGATCTTTTTGGGATTGTTATATTAACTTTTTGCTTTTTTAATTCACTTAGCCAATCCGATATTATATCTGTATTTTGTAATTGATGTTGAACTAATATTTCTGAAGGTATTTCAATCGGATCAACATTTGAGTAATGATTTTCTACAACTTTTTGAAGTATTTGAGAAGTACTGAGATTATTATTATCTGAGAAATATCCAAGTCTTCCAATTAGTTTTCCTGAGCGCATTTGAAAAATTTGAATAGAGGATATATTCTCTTCTGATGCCAATGCGATTATATCTCTGCATACAGATGAATCAGGAATAATCATTTTTTGAGATTCATACAATCTATCTATACCTTTTAGCTGATCTCTGATAGATCCAGCTTCTTCAAACTTCAATGAGTCTGAAAAAGAATGCATCTGTTTTTCTAATAATAGTCTCAATTCCTCAGTTCTCCCTTGAAATATCATTTCAACTCGTTTTAGTGTTTTTTTATAATCTTCTGAACTTATTTCTTCTTGACATACGCCTGGACATCTTCCAATTGAATAGTTAAGACACGTTCTATCTTTGTAAAGCGGTATTCTTCTTTGTCTAAGAGGAAACAGTTTTTTTATACTAAATAGGGTCTGTCTAAGTAAATAGACATCAACGTATGGACCATAATATTTATCTTTTTTCTGTCTTTCTCGTCTTTTCCTAGTTAAAAAGATTCTTGGATATTTATCACCCCATGTTATACAAATATAGGGATATTTCTTATCATCTTTTAATAGAACATTAAAATACGGTTGATTAGATTTTATTAAATTTGACTCTAGAGTTAAGGCTTCACTTTCGGTATCAGTAACTATCAACTCAATATCTACAACTTGCCTAACCATTAAAGATATTCTTGGACTCAATTCATCACTGGCTCGAAAATAACTTCTAACTCTATTTCTTAACTTTTTTGACTTACCAACATATAACAATCTATCCTCACGATCTTTCATCAAATAACAACCAGGATCGTTTGGTATATCCTTCAAAAAATTAGATAGTCTTGACTTGTCCTTAATTAACGGCGTTAATTCCACCGATCATGTCTCGTTAAATTAGCCGCCATAGTTCCAACCTGTACTCGCTAAATTTAAAGCAGATCCATCTTTATTCAATACTGCACTCTTTACTTCAGCGACAAAGACTGTATGATCGCCGTGTTCTACGCCCGAAATAACTTCACATTCAACTCCACCTATTACATCTTCGATTAAGGGCATACCAAACTCTCCATAAGTGAATTTACAAGCTTCAAATCGTCCACCTAATCCTTTTTGCGGCTTAAAGAACACAGCTGCTAGATCCTTTTGATCTTCTCTCAAAACATTGAGAGAAAACATCTTAGTTCTTTGAATAATTCCATGACTAGATCCATCAGCGCGAACAGCCATTACAACTAATGGTGGCGTAAATGAGCCTTGTGTTACCCAGCTAGCAGTAAAACCATTTATTTCATCTCCTTCTCTTACTGCACATATAAATAATCCATGAGGGATTTTGCGCAAAAGAACTTTTTTGGCATCCTGATCAAGAGTCATGCGCTTTGATACGTTTATATATATGAGATTCTATGAAAGAAATGGACTTTTTTAAAGTTAAAAAACAATGAAGGCACTTTATCCTGGTAGTTTCGACCCTTTAACGTTTGGACACCTTGATCTAATTCAAAGAGGAAGTGATTTATTTGGAGAAGTTCTCATTGCGGTATTAGAAAATCCTTCGAAAAAGGCAACTTTCTCTTGTGAGAGAAGAATAGAGCAGATTAAAAATGCAACCAGAGATATACCAGGTTGTAGAACAATAGCTTTTAAAGGTCTAACTGTGGATTGTGCTCGTGAACATAATGCGGATCTAATTTTAAGAGGCTTAAGAGCCATGAGTGATTTTGAATATGAACTACAGGTTGCTCATACAAATAGGTCTTTAAATAATCAATACGAAACAATTTTTCTCGCGACAGAAACACATCATAGTTTTTTAAGTAGTTCTGTAGTTAAAGAAGTCGCAAGATTTGGTGGAGAGATTCGTCATATGGTTCCTGAGTTTATAGCCAGAGATCTAATGGCACTAAATACTAATTAATTACAATTATCATTATTATCTACTATTGATAATATATTCATTATATGTTTTGTCGAATTATCCATATTGTTAACTATAATACTAAAAAATTTGCCTTCTCCTAAAATAACACCAGAAACGGATCTAACATTATTAAGTCTCCCGGATTTAGCCAAAATTCTACCCTTAAGGTTTACTGGAGCTTTTACATTAGCTAACGAGCCCCTTACACCTAACATAGAAAAAGATGAGAAATAATAGTCAGAAAATCTATTAAGTTTCATTCTTCTCAAAAACTGAGATAAACCATAAGTGGTTACTCTATTATTTCTCGATAAGCCACTAGCATCTGCAAAGATAAAATTGTCAGAATTAAAGTTTTGATCTTTTATCCAATTATTGTATTTTAGATTAGGTAAATTATGGGACCAATCGCTTATTGAATGTCTGAAAATAACTTCAGCAGTAAAATTATGGCTCTCAGAATTAACAAGGTTTAGTAAAATATATAAAGGAGCAGAATTGTTAACTTTAATTGTCGAAATATAATCAATAGGATAGTTTTCGTTAACGGATTTTACAAAATATTTTTTTGATAAATTCTTTTTTCTTAGAGCAGTCTCTAGCTCATAAATAAAATTATCAATTGGATTATTTAAGGAATCAATACTTGAATTGCTAGCTATTGAATATTTAGTAATAGGTGCCCCATATTCTTCATTTCTATCAGCATACGACCAGCTTGAAGGCCACCAATTTTTTGGATTGCTTTTTTTAACGATTATTGGTGTTTTTAAACTTAAATTATAATTAGTATTATTAAGATCACTAATTAACTCTTCTAAATGACTTTTATCAAAATCAGGATCACCTGATGCATCTATATATAAGCTTCCATCATTAATCTCTTTAATAGATGTATTAAGAGTATAATAAGGTCCTAGAATATCTAAAGAGAAAGCACTAGAAAGGATCTTCTGATTAGAGGCAGGAATCCTAGGTATTTGACCATTAATATCTGCAATGAAGTCACCAGAATCATTTAAAATACTAACGCTAATATTAGATTTAAAGTTATAAGTATACTCCTCCAATTCATCTTGCAGACGCTGACACAAATTATACTTTTCAAGACGTATAGTAGTAATATCAATTCTTTGTCTTAAATATGAATATAATTTAATTAAATTACTATTTAATATATTTAGTGATAATAAAATTATGCCAATATATAAATATTGTTTTTTACTCATAAAGTTATAAGTTTAGGATTATTGTTTCATCATCAGGACGTTTATCAAATGATTTAACAAAAGAATATCCATCAGGGTTTAATTTAAAAAGTGCCCAGTCATTAGGAAATCTTTTTAATAATGCACCCATAGATAATGGTTGAAGAAAGTAAAGTACCTTCCATTTTTCAGCAAATCGTTTTCTCATTTCCCTACCTACACTTCCGATTCCTACTATTGGATCTTCCAACTTACCGTTAACCATAATTACCGTTGAATTAGTATGAGAACATACTTGTTCAAACATCTCAATATCATATGGTTGAGGAGAACAAACTAATAATAAAGAGTTCAACGAATCTGTAGAGTTAATAAACTCCTTAAATGTAAAAATCTTATTAGCCAAATCAGGTTTATCTCTTTTAGCAAGAGCCGCTCCACCAGCATCCGCCCATAATAAAACATTATCTAATTTAATTTCAGTAAGTTTATAAGATAAACGAAAAATTATTGGATTGATTCGTAATCCTTCAAATTTAAGATTGATAGAAAGAAAAGATTGTTCAGAATTACTTAAAAAATAACTTTGAATTGATTCAAATACATTTGATTCAGCTTCTCTAAGATCTGAGGGTAGGATATTCATGATTTGATGATCATTGTTTTTTGAGTTCTAAAGATTGAAATAATTCATATATTATATTTGAAACTGAATTAATATCATCATTTGAAATCCATGGACCAATAGTTATTCTTAATCCAGATTCTTGGAGTGGTTTATCAATATTAATTGCTACCAGTATGGGATTTGGTCCTTGACTAGATGATGAGCAAGCACTACCACTGCTTATATAGACGCAATGTTGTGACAATAATCGAACAATTTCTCTACCATTAATCGGAATCATTGATTTTGTATGACAAAGAAATGAGAGATTATTCGGTAATCTTTCTTTAGGATGACCAGTTAAAGTAAGTTGTTTATTTTTAAGTAGATTTTTTTTTAAAATAGAAGTCATTTTAGAAACATTATTATCAGGAAATAAAGTTTCATTAGCACTAACTTCTATATATTCATTTAGTAGGTCAATTGCTGTCGAAAAACCTGCAATAAGCGGAACTGACTCAGTACCAGATCTTATAGAGCCATTCTTAAATCCATAGGAAGGATCATTCTTAAATAAATCTCGAACACCTTTTCGCAACATTAATAATCCAATTCCTTTAGGGCCTTGAAGTTTATGCGCAGAGGCACTAAGCATATCAACATTTAAATTACTCCAATCAATAAGACCGCTAGGGAGGACCTGTGTCGCATCAGTATGAAAAAGTATATTTCGATTTTTACATTCCATTCCTATAAGATTTATTGGCTGAATAGAACCAATCTCACTTTGGCCCCAGATTATCGAAACGATTTTTGTCGGAGGAGATAACATTTTATCCAACAGATCTAGGTCAATAATTCCATAATTATCTACAGGCCAGTATTTAATATCCCAGCCATCATTACGCAATTGATTGGCTATTAAGTTAATAGAAGGGTGTTCAACGCTACTTATAACAAGTCTTCCTTTATCAAGGTTTTTAGATACAGATTTAAGAGCAAGATAATTCGATTCAGTTGCTCCAGAAGTGAAAAATATTTCGTCAGATGAAGCTTTTAATTTATTAGCTATTGATAATCTTGATCTTTCTAAAATATCTCTTGCGATAACCCCAACTTTATGAATACTTGATGGATTCCCCCAGCATTCAGATTGTATATCCTTTAATTTATTAATAACATCAATATGTGGCGGAGTAGTCGCTGATGCATCGAGATAAATATTTTTCATATAGAAGAGTGATTAAATATCTATCTCTCCACTAAATACTTTTAATGCAGGCCCCTGCATTAAAACTGGACCTGCTTGATTGGGCCATTCAATTTCTAACTTTCCGCCTGGTAAATAGACATTAGCTTTATTTAAAGTTTTACCTAGATTAGCTGTTACGACAAGACACGCGCAAGCTCCTGTACCACAAGCTAGTGTTGGACCACAACCCCTTTCCCATACTTTAACTTTAATATTAGATTTATCAATTAATTCAACAAAATGAACATTGGTATCATTAGGAAATGTATTGTGTTTTTCAAGAAATTTTCCCCAATCTTTAAACGGTATATTTTCAATTTTATCAACAAATACGATCATATGAGGATTGCCCATACTTGCGGCATATACATTTAAAATTTGATCATTTATTTTAATCTTTCCATTAGGAACTGTTAAATTATTCATTAATAATTTAGTAGGTATATCTTCAGGCGAAAGGATAGGTTCTCCCATATTTACTTTAATATTATCATTGGCAGAAATAGAGGTAATTATTAGACCAGCTTTAGTATCAATTCGAATATCAGACTTATCTTTAATTTCATTATTATCGTTTAAGAACGAAATCAAGCATCTTATACCGTTACCACACATTTCTGGTTCAGAACCATCAGAATTAAATATCCTCATTCTTACAAAACAATTATTATTGGACTCTAATATAAGAATAATTCCATCAGCTCCGATACCAAAATTTCTATTACATAGACGTTCTATAAGGTTATCCTTATTTACAGAAAATAAATCATCTAAGTTATTAGCACGAGCATCAAAGATAATAAAATCATTACCAAGTCCTTGATATTTTGAGAAATTATTTTTCATGATTTAAAATTTGTTTAACTATGTTCTTAGAAAAAAAAATGGTTATTAGTAGTAATTTCAGAACTATTCACATATTGGGCATCAATTTATGAGAACATTATCTGATTGGCAAATCAACTACTGAAGGAGATCATCCTTGAATAATACTACTTCAGAGATTATTGACCAGCGTTACGAGCCTCGTGATATAGAAGCTTATTGGCAAAAAGAGTGGGCTAATCAAGGGCTGTATAGAACAAAAAAGGATGTAAACAAAGACAATACCTTTTACGCCTTGTCAATGTTCCCATACCCTTCCGGTTCTTTACATATGGGTCACGTGAGGAATTATGTCATTACAGATGTACTCGCCAGATATAAAAGGATGCAAGGTTATAGCGTGCTTCATCCAATGGGTTGGGATGCGTTCGGTTTACCCGCTGAAAATGCAGCAATAGAGAGAGACACAAGTCCATCTACCTGGACAGATAAAAATATTTCACAAATGAAAGATCAACTAGATCGACTTGGATTATCAATAGATTGGTCTAAAGAAGTTACTACTTGCAAAGAAGATTATTATAAATGGACTCAATATATATTTAATCAATTACATAAAAATAATCTTGCCTATCAAAAAAAAGCAACAGTAAATTGGGATCCAATTGATCAAACTGTTCTTGCAAATGAACAAGTAGATGCTGAAGGTAAATCTTGGAGATCTGGAGCTAAAGTTGAGAAAAAGGAATTAAACCAGTGGTTTTTAAGTATTACAAGTTTTGCCGAAGATCTAAATAAGGATTTAGTTAATCTTAATGACTGGCCAGAAAGAGTAAGGGTGATGCAAAAAAATTGGATTGGTAAGTCAATCGGTGCAGAAATAACATTTGATATCAAAAATCATAACCAAAAAATAACAGCTTTTACTACAAGAATCGATACAATCTATGGAGTAAGTTATCTTGTATTAGCATCAAATCATCCATTAATTGATAGATTAATAAACAATAAAAATTTGGGCCAATTAAAAGAATTTCGAAAAACTCAAGAAAAGTTAAGTGATCTAGAACGTAATTCAGATAGTAGAAAAAAACTTGGAATGTACTTAGGAGTAAATGCAATTAATCCAGCAAATAATAAAGAAATACCTGTTTGGATTGGCGATTATGTGATTATGGAGTATGGAACTGGAGCTGTCATGGGTGTTCCCGCTCATGATAGTAGAGATTATAAGTTTGCTAAATCATATAATTTACCAATTAATTATGTCATAAGACCAAATAATGATGAAGATGAAAGTTATTTAAATGCTGAGTACGTAGATAAGGGAATCATGATCAATTCCGATACATTCAATGGACTTGAGTCTAATATTGCAAAGACTAAAATACTTGAATTAGGTTCTAAATCTAATTGGGCAAAACCCAAAATTACGTATAAATTAAGGGATTGGCTTATATCTAGACAACGATATTGGGGCTGCCCTATTCCGATAATAAATTGTAAGAAGTGTGGTCAAGTAAGAGTCCCAGATAAGGATCTTCCTGTTTCTCTTCCTATTGATATTAAATTAACTGGTAAAGGAAAGTCACCTTTAACAACAAGAAAAGAATGGATAAATACCTGTTGTCCTAAATGTGGAACTGAAGCAAAAAGAGAAACTGACACAATGGACACCTTTATGTGTTCATCATGGTACTTTTTAAGATATATAAACCCTGAAAATGAGGAAAGTCCATTTATAAAAAACGAGATAGATAAATGGCTTCCTGTTAAACAATACGTTGGTGGTATTGAGCACGCAATCCTTCATTTACTTTATTCAAGATTTTTAACCAAAGCTCTAAAACGCTGTGGATTAATAAATATCGATGAACCTTTTGAGAAACTATTAACTCAGGGAATGGTCCAATCGACTACTTTTAAAAATCCCAATACAAATAAATATTTTTCAAAAGATCAAATTAAAGATATTAACGATCCTAAAGATCCAATTACTGGAGAAGATATTGATATTATCTATGAAAAGATGTCAAAGTCTAAATATAATGGTGTAGACCCATCATTAGTCATAGATAAATATGGTGCAGACACAGCTAGAATGTTTATTCTTTTTAAAGCTCCACCTGAAAAAGATTTAGAATGGGATGACTCAGATGTTGAAGGTCAATATCGATTTATACAGAGACTCTGGAAATTTGTTATTAAGACTTTA
>CACPLK010000008.1 GCA_902634795.1 uncultured Prochlorococcus sp.
GAAATATTTCCTTTCAGATGAAACTTAATTGCTTGATTAATTATTTGTTCTTTAGAAGCTTTAGAAAGAGTGTTAGTGATAATAGTAATATTTTCTTTATTTTCTTTATTTTCTTCTAAAGAAAATGGAACATTAAATGTTTTTATATCAATGAATTCATTCTTTCTTTGGTCTTGTTTGTCTGATTTTTCCATATATTTTATTTCAGTTAAAGAGACAATAAAATACGTACATATATATTTCCTTTATAAGTGATCAAGATCTATTAAATATTTCTTCTTAATACTTTGCGACTGCAATGCTTCAAATACTGCTTTTATCTATTGATCCATAACTCGCCATTATTATAGAGAAAGAAGCATTTAAACTATCTTGCAATCTATTTGCATCGACGTTAAAGAAATGGGTCACTGCGAATATCGAAAGAAATAGCTCGTGATTTGGTTGGTTGAAGCCTTAGAACACAGTTTTCTAATAGTTACTCAAATTTTTGACGATAACTAGTCCCTCTCTCAGTAAAGAAGAGGAGTCAACACAAAATCTAGTAACACCTCAACCAACTATTGCTGACGAACTTGATCCAAATGGCAAGAAAATAGATTCATCATTAAGCAACTACAAGAAACTCTAAAATCTAATGAATTAAAATTTCTAGGATTCTTACTTCCACAATTAGTTAAATCTGCATATAAGAACTATTTCCCAGAAGATAAGAAACAAACGAACTTACAAAACTGGAAAAAGTTTGAACCACAACATCCCACGACCTTCTCAGAAATGTATCAGTTATTTTTTCTAAAATTTCTATCTGAATACTTCAAAGCATCTAAGTTTTGCAGTCTTAGGAGAACTCCATCCATATACGCTTTCTCTGTAGAGACGGTAACAAGTAAAGCTCCCATATATTGCCAACCACTAAACCACTAAACCACTAAACCACTAAACCACTACCATAGGTAAGCAAATACCGACTAAAACGCAAGTATTCATTCTATCAGTGCCTTGATGATAATAATTTATTACCACTCAATGTCTCCTTGAGAATATTCATTAATATCCAATTCTACTATTCAGGTAATATTAACGAGATTTTCATGTCAAGCTTGGTTCAAGCTCATAGGAGGCTGTTATGAACTGAAAACTTCACAAAGATGACAATAACTTGGAGAAATCATGACAATTATTCTAAGAGACTGATGCTTAATCTAGCTATATATTTTAATAAAAAGGTTTTAGAATTAGCTGTACCATAGGACTAAAGTAAGAATGATGGAATCTGAAAACAAAAACGTCTCTGAGATAGAAATCACAACATTTACAGTTCCATTTGCAATTGGAAAAATGAAAGAAAAGATTTCTATTTCAACTCAGAAACCTTCTCAAGAACAAATAATTGATCAAGCGTTCAAATTTCATTCGGAAGGGAACATTTTAGAAGCAGTAAAACTTTATGAATATTTCATTGATCAAGGTTACAGTGATCACAGAGTTTTTTCTAATTATGGAGCCATTTTAAAACGTCTTGGCAAATTAGAAGAAGCAAAAATATCACTTCGTAAAGCAATTCAACTCAAACCTGATTTCGCTCCAGCTCATTCCAATCTGGGAGCCATTTTAAAACGTCTTGACAAATTAGAAGAAGCAGAAATATCACTTCGTAAAGCAATTGAACTCGATACTGAGCTCGCTGATGCACATTACAATCTTGGAGTGATTTTAAAACGTCTTGACAAATTAGAAGAAGCAGAAATATCACTTCGTAAAGCAATCCAACTCAAACCTGATTTCGCTCCAGCTCATTCCAATCTAGAAAACATATTGAAAAAGCTTGGTAAACTATAAAAAGTCTTGTGAAATAGGAATCACAAATGGTGTCAGGGACAATTGATAGTTGTATAAAAAAAATAATTCAATAGTAGAAAAATACCCATAGTGCCATTATTTGGCATGAATTATTGGTTAAATCAATTAAACAGCGGTGCTGAAACGAGATATGAAGTTCTTCTAGATTTCTCTGAATCAGCTGAGAATAAAGCGCTCTTTACAGACATGACAGGTTTTGGATAATCACCTCAATACCCAGCACAAATTTCTTCACTCTCATTACTCATAGAACCACCACTCATTTAACCCCATACGCCGCTTCTATATAGCTATTAAAAGAGAAGAAACAACAACCTACTACCTCAAAGAAATCAAGTCACAACAGTCTTGATTGGGTAGAGAAAGAACTTTTGGAAGTACGAGCATTTGATATGGGAATTCGAATAAAATAATTAAAAAGTTAATCTTTACAGAGTGTTAGACCATTATCCCAATAAGAACATTTCCAATCTAACTTCTCCACTATCTCTATTGCTTTAGTTTGTAATTTTGAGCTAGATCCTGATCCTCCAGGGTCTTTTGGGTTAATCAATATACTATTAAAGTCATAAAAATTGTTATAGATATGTTTTTGTTGAAGAATATCAACTGATTCTCGATGAGTTAAATGAGGTGCTAAGTAATTTGTAGTCAATACTCTATCAGTAGGTTCTATCAATTCTCGAGCAGTGTTCAGAATTAAAACATCTGGCAACCTTCTAAGATACTTTCCAGCAAAATAACCAGGCTTAGCGAATGATGCCCAACAAAAACTCAAGAGAAGTAACCTTCGCCATGGCAACTTCATATTTTTTTGCTCGCTTAATCCATCAATGGCAGCCACAACAAAAATGACAGCCAAAGGTAAATTATAGTGATATATGAGATTTCGCTGAGTTGCTGATTCGGATAAAATATTTACAACGATCAGAGGAACTGCAGATAATAAAATTGGTATTGATGATTTCCTCCAGAATAAAAAAGTCGATATACAGATAAACAAAATATATTCAGGTAAAGATGGCCAATCAATGATCGATAATAGTTTCGATGGTTGAAATAAAATACTTAATACAACACTAGACATATTATCTCCAAGTGCACTAAATCTTGCTAACGCAGCAGGACCAGCTTGATCATTAAATAATGGAAAAATAAATTCACTTAACGTAAATATCCAACCAGTTCCAATTCCTATCGCTAATAGTCCCCATTTGTAATTCTTTAAAGCGATTTCTGTCAAACCTAATCCTAATATCAGAAGAGAATATCCATCTCTACAGCCAAGGATCCAGAAAATACAACTCAACCAAATAAATCTTCGTTTTTCTCGACTTGCCCATATTGCAAGAGCAAAGGCTGGCATGGCCCAAACATCAGGATGAAAATCCCATAAATTAGTATTAAATACTTGAGGTTGTAAAAACCAAAGTAAAGGAACTACACCGATAAACCTTAGGGGTAATGATTTCTGTTTCCAAATTTTAATTAGAGGTAATGCAGTAAATGACAGAGAGAAAGCCTGAGTCGCTAACAACCAATTAACACTGGGGAGCATCCAATATAAAAAGCCTGCAAAGTAAAACAGATAGGCACCATGATTACCAATATGGTGAAGATCTAAAAGCGTTGACTTGGCTTCTAGACCGCGACTAATTAACCATGCAACTTGATCATATATTCCAAGATCAAAAGCAGTGCTCTGATAAGCATAATGCCTAAAAGCAGAACAACCCCATAAAAAAAAACCTATTACTAGGCTCAGCAATGGTAGAGCCATAAAAGATATAACTGTATATTTAATATATAAGATCTAGCACTAAATCTTATATATTAAAAAAAGAAATTTTGAAAGCAATATGCCTCAAAATAAACCTCCTATTCTCTTGAAAAACCCTCCTGCATCTATGCCGGCAGCGGGTACAAAAGATTATGAATTGCTTTTAGAAGAAACAGGTGGTGCTGCAGCTAATGAAGGGTTTAACTACGAATTACATATTGCTGCAACTCGACCAAAATCTGACCCAACTCCAACGCCCGAACCAACTCCAAAGGCAAAGGACCCAATGGTTCGAGTCTATATTTCTGAAGTAGAAAGTGGAAATGAATTAATTACACCACAGAAAGGAACACTTGCTTATCAACAACTTTTAGAAGAAACAGATGGTGCTGCAGCTAATGAAGGGTTTAACTATGAAGCTCATTTAGCTGCAACTGGACAAGTTCTATTCGCAGATGATGATCCACGATCCAGCCAATATGCTGATACTCCAGGATATGCAGGAAATAGGGCTAACCAGGATGATCTTTTATATATGCCAAATATTGATAACTCTACTCCTGACCCAACTCCAACGCCCGAACCAACTCCAAAGGCAAAGGACCCAATGGTTCGAGTCTATATTTCTGAAGTAGAAAGTGGAAATGAATTAATTACACCACAGAAAGGAACACTTGCTTATCAACAACTTTTAGAAGAAACAGATGGTGCTGCAGCTAATGAAGGGTTTAACTATGAAGCTCATTTAGCTGCAACTGGACAAGTTCTATTCGCAGATGATGATCCACGATCCAGCCAATATGCTGATACTCCAGGATATGCAGGAAATAGGGCTAACCAGGATGATCTTTTATATATGCCAAATATTGTGCAGGAAGACACAAAGACAGATACACCAAAAGAGAATAAACCACTTATCTATGAAGGGACAGATGCGTTAGGCAACACAATTGCACCAGTTTATTTACTTAAGGCTCCTACAGAAATGCCTAAAAAGGGGACAGAAGAATATGAATTACTAGAAAAAGAGATTGGCACTGAAATTCCTGAAGGATTTAATTATATAGCTCATATAGCAGCTACTCGTAAACCAAAAGATTATCCAGATTGGCTCGATCCAGTAGTCGATATTGATGATCGTTGGGTTGACCCTAGCAAGCTAAATACATCTAAAACTTATGAAAAAGAATTAGAAGAATACTCGTTCTTCAGAAGAAGTGATGGATCCATTGAAATCAAAACAGAAGAAGGTTTTGATGAAATCACTGGTATCCCAAAACTTCAATTTGCAGATAAAGCTGTGAGTGCCATTGCTGAAATAGAAGCAACCTTTGATCAAATCAAAGCAAAAGACGATGTCACAGGAAAAATGTTCCGCGTTTATAACGCTGCCTTCAATCGATTCCCTGATTCAGATGGACTTGAGTACTGGATTGAAAAAAATGGATCAGGAGAAAACACAGAAAGGCAAGTAGCAGAGTCATTCTTAGCCTCAAATGAATTCAAAGAAAAATATGGAGAAGATGTCTCAAATGAACAATATGTGAAAACGCTTTATCAAAATATTCTTGATAGAGAACCAGATCTAGAGGGATATAACTACTGGGTTGGACAACTCAAAAATGGAATTGAAGATAGAAGTGAATTACTTTTAGGGTTTGCAGAATCCACTGAGAACCAGACCCTTTTCAGTGAGGTTACAGGTTTATACTGATTATTTAATTCACAAATAACTTAAAAGTAGTACTAAAAAAATATATATTTAGTATCTAGACATGAACCACGGTTCACCTCTTGAGGTTTAAAAAAGTAACATCACACTTTTAAAAAATCTACATCACACTTAGGTCACACTTTCAAAGGTCCGTATTAAAGGCCCTTCAAATCCATTGATATAACTTATGTGTCTAGTATCACACTTTAGGTCGTATAGGCACTATTGATACGTATATTCTTGATTCTTATTTCGTACATATAAATTACCCCTTTTATATCAGTACTTTTTAAGACTTTTCTTAGTCACAAGTTAGTCACAATACCTTTCATTTTAGTCACATTTCCTACCAGAGGAGAAAACTAAAAGATCACACTCCAGTCATTGCAGTTAATTACACACTGAAAGAAAAGGTTCGCATACAACAAGTAATCACAAAATGGTCACATCTTTAGAAAAGTGCGTATTAATAGAAAGCACTGTTCAAATCATCAAGTGAAAAAATACATTCTTCATTTAATACTTCTTACCAGTTGCATTGGAGGTGGAGTTCTTGCAGGACAAATGTTCCGTGCAGGAGGAAGTGGTAGTTCTTGTCCTTCAGGTAGTCAATATAAAGGGAATGGGTTTTGCAGTTCAAATGACAATAAACAATTCTTTCGTGCTGGCGGCAGTGGTAGTTCTTGTCCTTCAGGTAGTCAGTACAAAGGGAGTGGGTTCTGCAAATCAAATGACTACAAACAATTCTTCCCTGCAGGAGGGAGTGGATCCTCTTGCCCCTCTGGTAGTCAATACAAAGGGAATGGGTTCTGCCGAAGCAACTAAGTTCTAGCAATCTGTCTGGAGATCTGCTCTAACCCTTTCTGCTAAATAATCAGGAAGACTTTTAAGACCACTCTCTAGACCTTCTTCGGTGATCTCATTATCTTTGTAGAGATTATGAAGAGCGTTCGCCAGCATGATATTGATACCTCCTTCTACTAATTGCTTCTTTGTTTTTTCCTCAAGAATTGCTGAAGCAACTACATCTAGTTTCCACGAGTACTCATCTGTAAGACGGATATATTCTTCAGAGATCACCTTCATTTTTTCTTCCCATATTCAGCACTTATTAAGTCACCTAAAAAATTCTCTGGTTTTTTCTTTGCCGCTTTTGAGAGTTCAATCAACATCTGGTAATAAACAGCACCCAATTTAACTTGTTTCATATTCACACCAATTGAAGTTTCGATTGTTGTCTGGCATTGAAGTAGAACTTGATTGCATCCTTATGAACATCACTTCTACTCTTCCCCGTTTCATCCATTAACTGATGCTCAAGAGGAATGATCTTGCTTGTCTCTCCTTTTCGATAGTGACAACAGAAGGTTTGCTTTAGAGGTCTAAACTTCGCCATAGTTTCTGAATAGGTTCTATATGGATCGTGACTATTTAGGTTCTGGTGGGATTAAAAGAGTCTTATAGTCAACGCTCTTAAATAGCGAAAGGAAACAAAGACACCTACATTCTTTAGACCATTCTTTGATTGAATCCCTTCGGGATTGCTCACTTCGTTCGCCTTATCAGTTATTTGTTATTTAGTTGGTGAAAAACTAGATATAAAAACCCTTCAAACCTTACAAAGTTATTTATAAGTTTCTATATTTTGACTCTATTCTTCCTATAGACACTTGAAAAAGTTTAGAGAACTTACGTGCATAAAATTTTCTGAAAAAATTTTTTAGGATTTTTATTAATATCAAGGAAATCTCCAATCGCTTAGATAAAGGTGCTTTTTTATATACGAGGATTAAACACTGCCACTAAGACATACAAAAGGGGGGTCGCTTAAAGTGTTCCTATGGTGTACATAACTTGTTCACCATGACAACTTCCCAAAAAGTATTAAGACATCCAATTCATTTTGATCCTGAGAATTACAAGAATCGGGATTTCTCAGAAGATTACGTAGTGGTAGAAGAAATCGCTGCTTTGATCTATGGATGTATTAAATCTGACTCTGAAGAAAGTGACGACTCATCTTTTGAGGTAGATGATTTTTTCTATGACATCATTTCAAATTTTGATCAATTCCATGATGAAGAAAGTGGTTGGTTTATTGAAGAAGATACCGATGAGAAGGATTCTTTAAGAGATGAAGTTTATTTCCACATTGGATTAACAACAAACAGACTCACTGAAGAGGCAATCGAATATGCACAAGTCAATGGTGAATGGGATGGAGATATGGATCAGTATGTGACTTGGGATGACCTAAAGAATTTGAAGTATTGGGATGCAATCTCCTTCTACCTTCCTCTCGAATAACAAAAGGGGAACTAAAAAACAGGATTAGCAGCAATGATTTTTATGGAGGGGTTTCTTGCCTCTCCTATTTTTTTTGCATCAGTCACATTGTTGGCATGGACTGTTTCTTTCCATGTTTTCCCACCCTGAAAATATGTAAGTTCAACCTTCATTTACTTTCGCTCTCAACTTGTAGAAGGTTTCTTCACAGCGACAAGTAACGCCCTTGAAACCTTTTGGAAAGGATTTCATAAAACTAGGAATTGCCATCGTGACTGGATAACCACCTTTGATATGAAAGACAACCTCTTTCTTCTTTTCATCTATGAAATGAGGAGGGAGACTCATCACACTTGTCCTCGATATTTCTTGAACTCATCCAAGTCTCTGGTAACGATGCTCTTGTAATCATCAGGGAATCTTTCCTTCATTATTTTTGGAATTGCTAGACAAGTTGGATAAGGATTTTCCAGATAAAAAATAACTTCCTTCTCTTCCTTCAAAACGATGTAATCACCTAACCCGCCAATATTTTTTCTTTGCATACTGCTTCCTTTCGTCTTGCTCATACTGCTATCACCTTTCTTTTTTTTAGTCATGCTTTCTCCTTCTCTCCAAAATTAGGAACCATCAATACGTCATCTATCTCTTCGGAAAGAGGGTTATACATCCACTCACCCATCTCACACAAAAGATGAAACCTCTCTTCAGAGTTGAGGGATTTCATTTGCTCGCAAGCATTCACCACGCATTCATCCATTGCTTTCATTATTTCTGTCTTCTTGCTCATACTTCTATCACCACATCTTGCTCAACAATAATTCTTCTAATGGTTGATAAAGCAAGTCCAGTTTGTTTTCTAATTGAACGGTAAGAACAACCTTCTTTTCTTAAACGTAAAACCAAACCTTCTTTCTCATCATTTGTCTTTGGTCTGCCTCCAAGATTTCCACCTGTCTCCCTCCTGTGGTTAATACTCTCTTGAGTTCTCTCTATAACCATCTGACGCTCTACTTCTCCTAGTCCAGATAAAAGACCAATAACGATAGGAGCAAACTTTCCAAGAGCACGAGTATTGATCATGCCATCGGTTGTACGAACATGAATCCCTTTTTCTTGAAGGTCATGAAGGGTATTGATGCACTGCCTCTGATTTCTAAATCCTCTATCCAATTTGGTGAATACGATTTCATCCCCTTCCTCAAGAGTTCCTAATGCTGCCTCGAATTGTGGTCTTGATTTATCTGCACTTGAAACAGTCTCCTGAAAAACAACAACGCAACCTGCCTTCTTTAACTCTTCAACTTGAGCACCAATAGAGATTTGTTTATTCGTACTTTGGCGGGCATAACCGATGCATTTGTATTCAGGTCGATCTCTGAATAGTGGTTTTTCTCTTTGGAACTTTGCTTGTGTTTTCATCTGTTCCAGAAACTATGGTGTTTCTTATTAAATTACTTATGTCATTATTTTATCAACAAAACAGTGTTATTGGAACGCAGAGAACCAAGTATCCTGTAATTTTTAATGATTTTAATTTTACTGAATGATCGTTTGTATACCGTGCCCTTTTTGGAACACCAGTTTTTCTGATATTTAAGAGAATATTTCTATTGCTACCAATTTTGTATTTGGTGCATTAGAAAGGATATACAGAACAACTCCTCACACATAGTTCTGTACCAAAAGGGCATCCAATAGGGTGCTTTTTTAGTGCCTTTTTTTCAAGTATTGGCACATGTGACAGTTGAGAAACTCATCTGATAAACCTTGAGTGCTCTAATTGCTTATAATAATTTCCATATGTGAGGAGTTGAGATCCTCCGTAGTGGAAACAAGGAAACACTTACGCCTGATCTCACGAAGAAACCGTCCAAACAGAACTGGGCGGTTTTTTTGTGCCTATTAATCCTCATACCCAATATTGTTTTCAGGATCAGTAATAAAGAGAATTAGTTGAAAGACTAGGTTTGCAGGCAATGAAAGTTTTTTAAGAAGTAACAAGGTCATGCCCTGTGTCACATTGAAATTCTCTTTTCTCTTACTCATATTGTTTTTCCCAAAAAAGATAGAGGTTCGAGAATTGTTTGCTCGTATCAACAACAGCAGTACTGGTAGAAACTAATTTCCATCCCAATGAATTTCTTTTTTTGATTATTTCTCCAATTTCAGTTTCCTGCCTAGAAGTATTGGTGTTTCCGACTGCATAGTAAATATCAAGATCATTTTCAGTTTTTGCCATAAGAGCAATTCAGATACTTCTAAAGATAATCAACTAAACAATAATTCTGTTAGCAAAGGGAGGCACTCAAGGTCGCTGAAGCAGCAGGGTCACTTTCTTAATACCATTGTTAATTAGTTAAATCAGTCTCCTTTATCGTGAATATCTCCTGAATAAGATTGAGTTCCTATCTCTGGTGGTGAATTATTTCCGAAGTCATCTACTAAAGCATCTGCCTCGCTAGTAAAAAGTTTGGTGAACCATTGTCTAGTGGCAATGATTGCTGTCCAAATCTTGTCTCTTTTTCTAGTCATAGAGATACCTCCAATGAAGTAAGGGGGCATGTGTTTGCCCCCTTCGAGTCCATCACCCCAGAGATAGAAGTGTTTTGACTCCTGATCTTGTTTTACTCCTCTTAAATGGAAATTCATAGGGGTGAGAACACCAAGGTATTTCTACATTTGGGTTCTCTGCATAGAGATTTTTGATTAGTGGGAGTATATATAAATCAAGAGTCATAGCACTCTCGAAGATATAAAAAAGGGGATCTGTGCATTGACTCTAGGGAGGAATCTCATACCTCCTTTTGTGAACAGAGAACACTTTTCGTGCGGTCTCTGCAATGGTCGGAACAACCCCAACCCCTGATTCATTTCAGGGGTTTTCTTTTGAGGGCAATGAGCGTTAATACTTTAGGGTTTTTATCCTATAGATATTTTCAATTAGGAGGAGTAGACATAAATCAAGGCACTATTAGGAGGTCAAACCATGTCATGCGGCAATCCTTTTAAACATGCAATCGAAGACGTAAAGGAAACATTCTCGAAATCTTGTGGAATTCCTGTCCAAGGAAACGATTGGTGTGGTCTGGTTTCTAATTATGAAACTGATTTTGATGAGGTCGATTACGAGAATGAGTGTTTGCAGTTTGGAATCTGCTCAATGGACTACTAAAAAACATTGAATTCACAGGAGGACTAATCATGCAAGCAACCCGTGGTTTCAGATCTAATGGGTCGAATACTCTTTCATCGCTCTTTCTTTGGGTTTCTGTTCTTTTAATTTCCTTGGGAATGCTCCCACACCTAATCCCTTACTATTTTCAATTGAAATATTGAGGTATAAAAAATGATTCTTGATCTGCTTCAATTAATTTTCAGAAAGCACAAAGATTATTGGGTCGTTGGTTAAACAGGAGTTTTTTCTCATGTTCATCTGATCCAGATTTGTTAGAAATGAATTAGGAGTTCTAGCACTTCCGTTCCCGCAGGTGGTTGGTTAGTAAAGGTTTGAATGTTCAGGCGGATACAAAAGTGCTGAACTCAAAAGGGGCGACCAAAATCTCGCCCCTTCTTAATGAGAAAAAATAAGCACCTTGACTTACTAGACAAATACAGTACGTTTGTACTAGTTTAATCCCCATCACAAACGCAAAAGGAGGATCCAGTGAGCAGGATCCTTTTTTTGTCTTCTACATGAGGAGGACTATGGCATGGTCAAAGAAAGCAAGATTCTTATCACCTGTAGAGGTTCTGGAGAACCCTGAAGAGTGGGACTACTTCACTGACTTGGAACTTATGAAGTCCAGAGGTAGTTCGATTTGTATGACATGCGAACACTTCACTTACACCTGTGATAAGTCATGCGTCACTCTTCTAACTTGTCCTTTTCATCAGCGTCTTATTCCTCAAGGTGAACACCTAACCAAGCGTTGTAGAAATTGGCAGCGAAAGAGAGTCCTCGATATCGGTCTGTGTCCTGAAGTTGCCTAGCAACCCACAAAATTATTTTCTAAAAACCAATGAACTTAACTACAAATGCTGATCGGGTAATGATGTTTTGCATCCTCGCCTCAATAGCAATCCTTGATGCTTTTTCAACTCTTCTTTCCATATTTAAGAAAGGAGTATTTGTCGATCAGAAGTCACTGCTGATGCAAAAGACCAATAGAGAATTAAGGGCAATGCTGATTGGTGTAGAAAAAATATCCAAACTGAATAAAGAACAATTAGTTGAATTGGTATTAGTCCAGTAGAGGTTCATAGACCTCGGTGTTCTTAGCAAAGAAGGTTCTCCCTTTACTCAGGTCTGTTGTAGATAGTTCTGCTTCATGGTGGTAGTAGAACGCCTCGATGTAACGCAATCCAGTACCAGCATTACGTGCAAGTTTGAGATGGTTTACGCCTCTCTGAACAGCAAAAGAAATCCCACTGTGGCGAAAACTGTAATAGGAGATGTTCTTCTTATTCATCCAGTCGCCACCTGCTTCTATGACACGATCTTTAATCTCTCTCCAGCATCGATTCCAAGTACCAAGACCAAAGGGTTGATCTCCCTTCTGTTCTTTACAAAAGACATATTGATCTTTATAGGCGTTAGGAATATGAGGAAAATTTTTACCTGCCTTTGGGATGCCAGACAAAACTCTCAAACGATCAAACCAAACTTGAGTTGGTGAATTAACTCTTCTAGGTTTTCCAGTTTTCGTTGTTTCACCCCTGATATTGATTAGATGATGAATCTGACGATCTTCTCCTTTCAGATGAGGGTTATGTTCTATGTCTGACCATTTTAATTGCTTTAATTCTCCGATCCTGATTGCAGAATTAATCATGATGACTATCCCGCAGTACACAACATTTCTGTTGTAGATCATTCGAGAAGTGGTTGTTTTATCTTTGCGATAGGCATTGAGAGTAGGAAGCATCGACTTCCATTCAGCAAGAGTTAAATAATCCCTTCTTAAGTCCTCGGGTGCTTCAGTCTTCATTGACTTAATAGGAGGGACTTGATCTATCCATTCATTTGTATAGAGGTAAGTAAACAGTGATCTGATCGTCGAGATCTCAGCATTGATAGTGTGATTGGTCTTTGGTGGGGTAGAACTATCCTTTTGTCGCCATGTTCCATAGTTGTACAAAGAACGCCTATCAAGACTTTCTAACTTGGGATTACGACCATCAAAAAACTCTTGCAACCAACGAAGATGTACCCGCTTAATGCGGAAGGTTTCCTTTGTAATTCCTTTTCTAGGAACACTACTAATACGCTTGCTTTCTTCTTCTAAAAACTCTTCAGCAAAGTCAAATAACTTTTTCTCTCTTTTGACTTTAAGACCACTCCTTTGCCTTCCTTGAATTTCATACCATCGTTCTCTCGCATAAGTCAGTGCCTCTTCTTGATCTTCTTGCTTAGTACTTTCTCGAATCACTCCTTCATTTTCCGTCTTGATATATAACTGCCACTTCTTTGTCTTAGGTCTTTTGTAGATATATGTCCGCTTCTCTCCATCAAAAACATCTATTGGTTCTGAAACCCAAGATCCACTTTCACGAGCGCGAGGCATCAGAATCGACCAACTTGCTTTTTATCTTAGTCACAAGTTAGTCACACTATCAAATTTAGACTACAAATTATACAATAATATCAGTTATATTAAGGTATCTTGGTTGTCACAGAAACTAGGTCGTGTAGTCGGCATTGATATGAACATACTGATCTGACAAATCACACCCCCAAGCAGTAGCCGAGCCTTTTCCTATACCTATTCTTAATCTTATACATATCAGATCATCGGTCAAATATTTCCCTTTTAATCTTGCTTTCATAAAGTTGCTAACTATTTGTCTATCAAAATCATGAGGTGTTCCATTAGAAAATATTTCATAAGGTCCAATCCATAACTGTACATCATTGAAATTAAAAGGAGTACCTGCACGACCAAGAGCAGCAATAATTCTTCCCCAATTAGGGTCTGAACCATGAACTGCGGTTTTCACCAAAGAAGATGAAGCAATAGTACGAGCTATTGCATGAGCATCTAAATCACTTGGAGCACCCTCAACTTTTATCTCAAGCAAACAATTAGCCCCTTCTCCATCCCTTGCGATTGATTTTGCCAGATATTGAGCTGTTAAATGAAGCCCTTCTTCAAGAGTTGATAAATCTCTTGGATCTAATTCGGCTCCAGAAGAAAAAGCTAAAAAAGTATCATTTGTACTCGTATCTCCATCAACTGTAATGGAATTAAAAGATGATTCTGCAACACGCTTTATCATATCTGACCATAAAACATGATTTACGCCTACATCACAAGTAATATAACTCAACATTGTTGCCATTGAGGGATGGATCATACCTGAACCTTTCGCCATTCCTCCAATAGATATTCGTCTTCCTCCTAAAACTGCTTGATATGCAATTTGCTTGACCTGAAGATCAGTTGTCAAAATTGCATTTGCTGCATCCAGATATGACTCCTTATCTAAACTATTTACAAGTTGATCCAAGTGACTACTAACTTTTTCAACAGGTATTGGTTCTCCAATCACACCCGTGGAACAGATCAAAACTTCTTCATTAGATAATTTCAAACGTTGAGCAAGCTCATTTGTAATGATTTCACTATCAATTTTGCCTCTACTACCTGTACAAGCATTTGCGTGTCCAGAGTTGATCACTACAGCCCGTATTTTTCCCTTAGATGCCTTAATTCGATTAATACATAGATCAACACAATAAGCACGAGTAACTGATTGAGTAAATGTCCCACTGCAACAAGCACCATCAGGGGCATATAGCAAAGCAAGATCTTTCTTCCCGGAAGGCTTCAATCCTGCGGAAATGCCAGCTGCTAAAAAACCATCAGGGGTAGTAATACCACCAGATATTGGAGACCATACAGAAGATGTCAAAAGACTCAAATTCAGAAGAGCATTTTTCACTTACTATCAATATTAATGATTGACCAAAAACAAACAAACAAACTTTGTCTTAGATGGAAAGGCAAACAAAGAAGAATAGGTATCACTGGAGGTATTGCCAGTGGAAAAACAATCATTGGAGATTTTCTATTTCAGGCCAAGCAGTGGCCTATTTTAGACGCTGACTTATATGCTCATGAAGCATTAAAAGCTGAAAGTCAAATAGCCAAAAAAGTCATATTGAGATATGGAAGTAAAATAATTCAAAATTCAAGTAAAAATGATCAAATTATTAATCGCAAAGCATTAGCCAAAATAGTTTTTCAAAATGACATTGAAAAAAAATGGATAGAAGGAATAATACATCCATTTGTCAACAAAAGAATTGAAGAAGAATTAGAAAGAATGAAATCAAATTCTATAGTAATTTTGATTATTCCACTATTATTTGAAAAAAATTATACAGATTTATGTAGTGAAATCTGTTACATAGATTGCCCTAGAACCATGCAAGTAAAACGACTTCAGTCAAGAGATCAATTAAGTCTGGAAGAAGCTAATCAAAGGATTGATGCGCAATGGGACAACGCCTTTAAAAAACAATTTGCAGATCACATAATTACTAATTCTAATAATGATGAATCATGGAAAATGCAGTTAAAAAAATTATATAATTTCTAGCCTTGTAACTTTTTAGTTAATATTTGATTAGCGAGTTTTGGATCCGCTTTTCCTTTTGTTTCCTTCATTAATTGACCCACAAAAAAACCTAATAATTTCGTCTTCCCAGCTCTAAAAGATTCAACCTCATTAGGATGATTAACGATCAATTTATCAATAATTTCCTCAATAACTTTAGGATCACCAATCATACCTAAACCACGTTCTTTGACTAATTGCTTAGGAGAACCACCTTTACTTAATAGTTCAGGCAAAATTTCTTTAGCAATTTTTCCACTTATTTCTCCTGAATCAATCATTTTCAACATTTCTGCTAATTCATTTGGCTTAAAATATAATTGATCAAACGATAATCTATTAGACTTAATAAATGCTGCTATATCTCCAGTTATCCAATTTGCTGAAGATTTCGCTGCTCCACCTTCATTAACAACTTTTTCAAAATATTTAGCCATTGAAGATTCGTCAGTCAAAACTCGTGAATCATAAATAGAAAGTCCAAGTTCTTCTGCGTATCTATTTCTTTTTGCAGCTGGCAATTCTGGTAATTCTGAGCGCCATTTTTCTTTTAAATCATGACTTACTTCAATCGGACCTAAATCAGGATCAGGAAAATAACGATAATCGCTACTACCTTCTTTTGACCTCATGCTTTTTGTCAGTTGCTTACCTTCATCCCATAACCTCGTTTCTTGTTTTACTTCTTCTCCAGATTCATAAGCTTTAATTTGCCGCTTAATTTCATACTCACAAGCTTTCTGAATAGCTGAAAATGAATTCATATTTTTTATTTCTACTTTTGTGCCAAATGGATCATTAACAGTTGGTCTAACTGAAATATTCACATCACATCGCAAAGATCCCTCCTGCATATTCCCATCAGATACTCCCAAATAACGCATAATTCTTCTAATTTCAGCTGCATACTCCGCAGCCTCTCTACCTGTTCTTAAATCAGGTTTACTAACTATTTCAGCAAGTGCTACGCCTGCTCTATTGTAATCAACCAAAGAATGGGTGGAGCCTGACAATTGATCACTACCTGCGTGAACTAGTTTTCCAGCATCCTCCTCCATATGTAGTCTTTCAATACCTATTTTTTTGACATACGTTTCTTTTCCTTTTTCGGCTACTTCAACCTCTATCCAACCATCTTCTGCAATAGGTTCATCAAATTGAGATATTTGATAATTTTTTGGTAAGTCTGGATAAAAATATTGCTTTCGATCAAATTTACTGTGAGAGGCAATATTTAGATTTAAAGCCATGGCTGCTTTTACTGCATATTCAAGAACCTTTTTATTTAGGACTGGCAAAGTGCCTGGTAATCCACATACCACTGGGTCGATATGAGTATTTGGATCATCACCATAGTTGGTTGATGCGCTAGTAAATATCTTGCTCTTAGTCCCCAACTGCACATGGGTCTCTAATCCGATTACAACTTCCCAAGAAACATTTGATTCTGACATTAATTTGACCTAGATATATGAATCTTATGAAAGAAAAGCTCAGTCATGGAAACTAACGTAATCTAAAACATTGAAAATAACATTTTCCAAATCCAAGCAATGGGTATCTTAAATGAAAAACCATTGTTAATCCTCGGAGGAGGATTAATGGGTCTTGCAATAGCTCATGAACTTGCTCAAAGAGGCAAACGCGTAGAAATTTTAAGCAGAAGCAGAAGCGAAGCAGCAGGGTTTGTTGCTGCTGGAATGCTAGCCCCTCACGCTGAAGGGCTTCAAGGTGATCTTTTAAATCTTGGTCAAAGTAGTCTTCAAAGCCAACCGAGATGGATAGAGAGCATTGAGAACAATAGCAAAATGTCCTGTGGTCTTAAAACTTGTGGAATTGTTGTTCCATTTGAAAACCTCAAAGAATGTGAAACCTACCCAACATATAAATTTGGTGAAAAGTTAAACAGAAATGAACTCCTTCAAGAAGTTCCAGGACTCTCAGAAAAATGGAAATTAGGTTTACTTTTTAGGCAAGACGGTCAAATCGATAATAGAAGACTATTAATGAGAGCACTTGAAAAAGCTTGTGTTGAATTAGGTGTTCACTTTCAAGAGGGAGTTGAAGTAATTGAAATAATGAAAGATTCAAATAAATTTCATGGGGTCAAAATTAAAGACATTAATGGAAATATCAATCATTTAAAAAGCGAAGAAGCAGTTCTCTGCTGCGGAGCCTGGAGCAAACAAATTTTCAAAACACTCCCTATTTTTCCTGTTAAAGGACAGATGTTATCCATACAGGGACCAAAACAGATTCTAAAAAGAATTATTTTTGGACCTGGCATTTACGTAGTTCCAAGAGATGACGGTCTAATAATCGTAGGAGCAACTAGTGAGCGTGAGGCAGGCTTCCAGAAAGGACTTACTCCAAAAGGGCAAAGCGATCTGCAAAAAGGAATTGAATCTCTTATTCCTGAACTTAATCAATTACCTCACATGGAGAGATGGTGGGGCTTTCGCCCATGCACACCCGACGAAGGACCTTTACTTGGAATGTCATCAATTAATGGACTCTGGCTTGCTACTGGACATCATCGAAATGGAGTTCTATTGGCAGCGATAACTTCAACATTAATTGGAAAATCAATTTGCTCGACTTCATTAAGTAAAGAGGAAAGTAGTTTTTTGTACCAATTTAGATGGGACAGATTCTAAAAAACATTCAAAAAAGAATGTGAAATTCAACAATAATTTATTCAACTCTCCATGATTGATCTGATGGAGTCCAATCAACAAGTTCATTTCCCTGGAACCATAGATCGATTTCAAAAGCTGCTGTATCAGAACCATCAGAACCATGAATAACATTACGACCTATGTTCACAGCTAAATCACCTCTGATAGTTCCAGGTTCAGCCTCAAGAGGCTTTGTTGCTCCAATCAATTTTCTCGCACTCGCAATAACACCTTCACCCTCCCAAACCATCGCTACAACTGGCCCACTTGTTATGAAATCAACTAGACCTGAAAAAAAAGGACGATCTTTGTGAACACTGTAGTGTTTTTCAGCAAGTTCTTTGCTTGGAGTTAGTTGCTTTAGACCTACTAATTTGAATCCTTTCGTTTCAAAACGACCAAGAATTTCAGCGATTAAACCTCTTTGCACGCCATCTGGCTTGATAGCAACAAAGGTTCTTTCCAAAGTCATTGCGATATTCAATAATATGAAGCCATAGTCTTCCTAAAACTACCCTCTTGGCAAGTAAAACATGACACTTAATAAAACTGTTCTTAGATTTAATTGTATTAATCGTGAATAATCAAAACTTAGCAACTTTGTTATCGCATAAATGGCTTTGAAAAATACTAATGAATCTCTCTCTTGGACTATCCAAAACAGCTCAGACCTCTATGGGATTGGTCGATGGGGAAAGGGTTATTTCAAGATCAATGAAAAAGGGAATATTAGTATTTGTCCTAACGGTTCCAAAAACAAATCTCATGATTTGATGGAACTCTTAGATGAACTCGAAAGTCGAAAACTAAAATTTCCTCTGCTAATAAGATTTGACGATATTCTGGAAGACTGCTTAAAAAACTTACATAAAGCTTTTGAAAAAGCGATTAATGACTATCAATATCAAGGAAAATACCAAGGTGTATTTCCAATCAAATGTAATCAACAGCGTCATGTAGTTGAAGAATTAATCACCTGTGGTTCCAAATGGAATTTTGGCTTAGAAGCTGGAAGCAAACCAGAGTTACTAATTGCTTTATCAATCCTAGAAAATCCTAAAGCTTTACTCATATGTAATGGCTATAAAGATCAACGTTATATTGAAACAGCTATTTTAGCACGTCAGCTTGGACGTCAACCTATAGTAGTTATAGAACAAGCAAGTGATGTTGATCTTATAATCAAATCGAGTAATTTACTGGGAGCATCTCCACTCATAGGAATACGAGCCAAGCTATCAAGTCAAAGCAGTGGAAGATGGAGTAGCTCGATTGGTGACAAGTCGAAATTTGGACTTTCAATTCCAGAAATATTGAAAGCAATCAAAAGATTAAAAGAAGCAAATCTTATCAATGAATTAAAGCTTTTACATTTTCATCTAGGGAGTCAAATTAACGATATAGGTGTTTTAAAAGATGCCTTACAAGAAGCAGGGCAAATTTATGCCGAATTAATTAATCTTGGGGCACCTATGGGATACTTAGATGTTGGAGGTGGTTTAGGAATTGATTACGATGGAAGTCAAACTGCCTCAATAGCATCTACTAACTATTCACTTCAAAATTATGCAAATGATGTAGTAGCAACAATTAAAGAATGTTGTGAATCAAAAAATATACCACTACCCACTTTGATTACAGAGAGTGGAAGAGCTATTGCTAGTCACTTTTCGATTTTAATCTTCAATATTCTAGGCAAAAATTCGTTACCTTCAGACATTCCTAAAGAAGAAGAAAAAGAATGTCTCTCTGTCAGAAATTTACGTGAAACATTAGTCCATATAAATTCTCTAGAACTTCAGCAAGAAGAAGATTTAGCCAAACTACAAGAAGCATGGAATGATTCTCTTAAGTTTAAAGCAGATGCACTAGCGGCTTTTCGACTCGGTTATATAGATTTAGTTGAACGTGCAAAAGCTGAGCAGTTGACATGGGCCTGTGCAAAAACAATAGTTAATCAGTTGCCCAAAAATTTACTTCTACCTAAAGAACTAAAGAAATTAAGTGAAAGCTTAGCCGTAACGTATTACGCGAATCTTTCCGTATTTAGATCGGCTCCAGACACTTGGGCGATTGATCAAGTTTTTCCAATTATGCCAATTCATCGGCTTTGCAAAGAACCGAAAAAACTTGGTCACTTTGCAGATTTAACATGCGATTCAGATGGAAAGCTTGACCAGTTTATTGATAATGGAAAAATTAAAAATTTGCTACCTCTTCATGAATTTAATCAAAACGAAAAATATCTAATTGGTCTGTTCTTAGGTGGTGCCTATCAAGAAGTAATGGGAAATCTACATAATTTATTTGGGAGTACTAATGCAGTCCATATAAGATTTACAGAAAAAGGGAACTATAAAGTTGAGCATGTCATTCGTGGGAATACAAAATCAAATGTTCTTGAATATTTGGAACATGATCCAGAAATATTATTAGAACGATTACGAAAATCAAGCGAATTAGCTATTCAAGGCGGGCATCTAAAAATCGATGATGCACAAAAACTAATAGAACATGTAGAAGCAAGCCTCCGTCAAAGTACTTACCTACAGAGCTAAATCAAGACAATTGTTGAGTCAAATCCTCATTAGCTTTTTCTAAAGCTAGATCCAACGATTGAGGTTGACTACCACCAGCTTGGGCGAGATTTGGACGACCACCACCACCACCACCACACATTTTTGCAACCCCACTTATAAATTTGCCTGCATGTAAACCATCTGAGACTAAATCAGGAGAAAATGCAACAACAAAAACTAATTTAGTATCGATCTCCTGATTTGGAATGCCTCCAAAAACAACAGCAGAGTACTTGCCTAAATGATCTATCAAACTTGAAGCCGCAGATTGCAATCCAGATCCGTCAACTCCATCTAAACGTCTAATTAATAATTTACTCTTACCAACAGATTTTGCATAACTCGCTAAACCTAATGCCTTCGCCAAAGCAAGTTCATTTTTTACTTTGATAAGTTCTTTTGTTTTATCTTTCAATTCCAGTTGAAGAGATGAGACTCTTTCAACAATTTCATATGATTGAACTTTGAATGATTTACTTAACTCCTTAACTACCAAATCACGTTCATTAAAATAATCTAAAACTGATGGACCAGCTACGGCCTCTATTCGTCTGACACCTGAAGCAATGCCTGTCTCATTAATAATCTTAAACGTACCTAGTTGTGACGTGCGAGTTACATGAGTTCCTCCACATAACTCCATAGAAACGCCTGGAACATCTATAACACGTACCACATCACCATATTTCTCACCAAACATTGCCAAAGCACCAGCAGCCATAGCGTCCTTAATTGGCATTGTTTTAATTTGAATTGGATGATCTTCGTTAATCCATTGATTTATTCGTACTTCCATATCTTCAAGTTCTTTTATTGTCAAAGGTTTTGGAGCATTAAAATCAAATCTCAATCGATGATTTGAAACTAACGAGCCTCTTTGACTTACACTTGAGTCAATAGATAACTTTAAAGCTGATTGCAATAGATGTGTAGCGGTGTGATTTGATGAAGTTCGTTGACGAAAAGATGGAGTAACATTCATCTGGACAGATGAGTTAACTTTTAGAAGTCCAGCGTTAACAATTCCAGAATGAATAAAAATATTCTTCTTTTTTCTAACATTTTCTATAGACACCTGAAGATCTTGAGACGTTATTAAGCCTTTATCTCCGATTTGGCCACCCGACTCAGCATAAAAAGGCGTTCTATTAACAATAATCTTGACCAAATCACCCTGAACCGCTTGTTTCACTAATTCATTATTTTTAAAAATACCTATCACAGTTGAAGTGATTTCTAATTTTTCATAGCCCTCAAATCTTGTTTCATCAAATAAAGAAATTTCTCTTTCAATTGAACCCTCTTCAGTTAAATCAATACTGACCGAAGCCTCTTTTGCACGTTTACGTTGCTTTGCCATCTCGTTCTCAAAACCATTAATATCAACAGAAATACCTTTTTCATTCGCGATCTCTTCTGTTAATTCCAAAGGAAAACCATAAGTATCATAAAGCTCAAATGCCTGCGCACCAGAGATAAGATCACATTCATGAGCTGTTATCTCTGCCAAAAGTTTCTCTCCCCGTTCAAGCGTTTCAAGGAAACGAGATTCTTCTATTTTTAACTCATTAAGAATAATTTTCTTTTTCTCAAGTAATTGAGGATAAGCATTTTTCATCAACTCAATAGCAACTTCAGCCAGTTGAGGTAGAAACGGCTGATTAATACCTACCAGTCGACCATGTCGAATCATACGCCGTATGAGACGACGAAGAATATAGCCTCGCCCTAGATTACTAGCACTTACACCATCACAAATTAAATGAGTTACAGCCCTGCAATGATCTCCAATAATTTTTAATGATGTTTTATTTTTTTTATTTGTAGTTTCATAATTAATTTGAGCGACTAAAGCCGTTGCTTCAATAAGCGGAAAAATAAGATCCGTTTCATAATTATTAGATTTCCTCTGCAAAATTTGAGCCATTCTTTCTAAGCCCATTCCTGTATCAATATGACAATTCGCCAATGGTTTAAGATTGCCCTTTAAGTCCCGGTTGTATTGCATAAAAACCAAATTATAAAATTCTATAAATCGACTATCGTCTTCAAGATCTATTCCATCACTTCCTAATTCCGGTTTAAAATCAAAATAAAGTTCCGAACATGGGCCACAAGGTCCTGTGGCGCCAGATGACCAAAAATTATCAGCAGCACCCATTCTGATGATTCTTTTTGATTCAACCCCTACAACTTCTTTCCATATTTTCTCTGCTTCTGAGTCTTCTTCAAAAACGCTTATTACTATATTCTTTGGATTGAGTAGAAAAACCTCAGTAGTTAATTCCCAGGCCCATTGAATTGCCTCTTTTTTAAAATAGTCACCAAAAGAAAAATTACCTAGCATCTCAAAAAAAGTATGATGCCTCGCAGTTTTCCCTACATTTTCAATATCGTTTGTTCTAATACATTTTTGACTGGATGTTGCTCTCGGAGTAGAAGACTCTTTTAATCCTAAGAAGATCGGCTTAAAAGGTAACATCCCTGCAATCGTCAGTAAAACTGTTGGATCATCTGGAATCAAAGAAGAACTTGCAAGTTTCTTATGATTATGTTGGATAAAAAAATTTATAAATGCTTCTCTTATCTCATCTCCCGAAAGGAATGGAGGATTCATTGAAGAGGAAGAATTTTTTTGCATACCTAAAAATTATCTCTAAAAAGGTTTTTGAAAACAATCACAAAAACGTCAAATGTGCTCAACTCACCCTAAACAATAACAAAATGGAAACCCGTGAGACTTCGAAAAACAAAATCTTCAAAAAATCATTCGATAAGCTTGCTTATTGCAAACAAATACTATTTACGGGAAGCAGTATCACACTTACAAACCCCAATAGCCTAATATAGTTTCAATGAACTAGGTATTTTCACTTAGCAACCTGATTTATTGCAACCTTCAGGCTTCTTCTAATTATTGGCTTTAGGAACATGATTTTTACTGAATCGACAGCTTTAGAAAATCAGAAAAGTGATACTCCTAAGCTTTCACTGCAGTATGAACAAATTGCTGCAGATACACACACTTTGAGGTCATTGGATTGGGATCGAAGCAGGTTTGATATTGAATTTGGTCTTCGAAATGGGACAACATATAATAGCTTTTTAATAAGAGGCAAAAAAACTGCACTTATAGATACAAGTCATTTGAAATTTAGAAATATTTGGTTTGAAAAACTAAAACAAGAAATCAATCCAACAGAAATTGATTATTTAATTGTCAGTCACACAGAGCCAGATCATTCAGGACTTATAAAATATTTAATTGAATTAAACTCAAATATTGAAATCGTCGCATCTAAAGTAGCTATAAAATTCCTAGAAGATCAAATTCATCAACCTTTTAGATCAAGAGCAGTCAAAAGTGGGGAGGAACTCAATTTAGAAATTAATTCAATCAGTGGAATCGAGCATAAAATTGAATTTATTAGTGCACCAAATCTACACTGGCCCGATACTATATTTTCTTTTGATCACGGTACACAAGTTTTATATACTTGTGATGCGTTTGGTTTGCATTATTGCTCAGAAAACTTGTATGACGAAAATCCAAGCTTATTAGATGAAGATTTTCGATTTTATTACGACTGTCTCATGGGTCCTAATGCCCGGAGCGTAATTCAGGCATTAAAAAAAATTGATGCATTGCCAACTATCAATACTATTGGTGTTGGGCATGGACCAATCCTTAATTTTAATACGCAGTTATGGCTTAATAATTATAGAGAATGGAGTAAGCAAAGAAGTACAGGCGAAAATTACGCTGTGGTTTGCTACCTCAGCCAATATGGTTTTTGTGATCGGCTTAGTCAAGCAATTGCTCATGGCATAGGCAAAGCAAATGCTCCAGTCCAATTGGTTGATCTTATTGCTTCAGACACTCAAGAGTTAAGTGCTTTAATTAGTGACGCAAGTGCAGTCGTTGTACCAACTTGGCCTATCAAGTCTGATTCAGAATTACAAAGCAATATTGGAACCCTACTTGCATCCTTAAAACAAAAGCAGTGGGTAGCAACTTATGACTCTTATGGCGGAAATGAAGAGCCCATTGACTTTATTACCAACCAATTAAGAAAGCTTGGACAAAAAGAAGCTTTTAAACCACTTCGAGTTCGTGACGAACCAAACAAAAGTGTTTATCAACAATTTGAGGAAGCTGGTACAGATTTAGGTCAAATTCTTACTAGAAAGAAAAATTTAGCTGCTACTAAAAGCCTTGATGGAGACTTAAATAAAGCACTTGGTTGCTTAAGCGGTGGGCTCTACATTGTTACAGCGAAAGATAGTGAAGGTGCGGACAGTCGAGACGGAGCGATGGTTGCAAGTTGGGTTAGTCAAGCAAGTTTTGAACCCCCTGGAATAACCGTAGCGGTAGCCAAAGATAGAGCCATTGAATCACTATTACAAGTAAATGATCGTTTTGTTCTAAATATCCTTCAAGAAAATAACTATTTGCACCTCTTCAGACACTTTTTAAAACGTTTTCCACCAGGTGCTAATCGATTTGAAGGAGTTGAATTAATAAATGATCTTGCAGCTGGGGGACCAGTGCTATCTGATGCGTTAGCGTTCCTTTCATGTAAAGTTATTCAAAGAATGGAGACAACAGATCATTGGATCATTTATTCATCAGTTGAAAAAGGTAATTTATCTAATACTCTAAGTAAAACAGCAGTTCATCACAGAAGAGTTGGAAGTAATTATTAACAATGATAGTAAAGAATATTTCTTCATCAAATTTAAATACTTTCGTAAAAAAAACTATTCAGATACCCATTGAGGAGAACTTCATTTGCTTAAGAAGCCTAAACCCAAAAAGAACAAGATTTGAAGTTGAATATTCTCTTGAAAAAGGTAGTTGTACTAATTCTTTTTTATTTAAGTCTTCTCAAGATGAACATTCTAATTCACATGATTATGTTTTAATTCATCCTCCTGGTTTAACATTTGAAAAAGAATTTTTAGAAGAGTTTGAGACATTAATTAGCAGTGATTCGTCTGCAATAAAATTAGTCATGGGTCATATCAATCCTAATAAAGTATCTTTTGTGAAAAGAATGAATTTGAAATATAAAAATTTAACGGTTATTTGTTCTAATCCAGGTGCGAAATTATTCAAAGAGATATGGAATTTACGAAAACCCTCGCAAAATACAAATCCTAAAGAAGCATTGGAGACAGTTGAAGTTCTTCCAAATATACAAATCATTAAACAATTAGAAACTCTGTCACTAGAAAATAATTTTGAGATTACTTTCATTCCCGCGCCAACAGCTCGATGGCCTGGTGGACTAATTGTTTTTGAAAAGCAAACTGGTCTATTGATGAGTGATAAATTGTTTGGTGCGCATGTTTATGAAGAAAATTGGGCTGAATTAAACAGTAGTAGCACGGAAGAAGAGAGAAGACATTACTTCGATTGTCTAATGGCACCAATGTCTTCGCAAGTGAATAGTATTATCGATAAATTTGAAGACTTTGAGATTGATGCAATAGTACCTGGACATGGACCTGCAATCAGCGGGAGTTGGAGGAGTTTATTAAACAACTACCAAAGCTGGGGAGAAAGCCAAAAATACAGCAACTTAAGAGTTACTCTATTATTTGCAAGTGCATATGGAAATACTGCTGCTATTGCTGATGCCATTGCTAGAGGAATTAGTAAAACAGGGGTCAAAGTTAAGATTATTAATTGTGAATTCACGTCATCAGATAGCTTAGTCACTGAGATTCGTAAAGCAGATGGATATTTAATTGGATCGCCAACATTAGGAGGACATGCACCCACCCCGATTGTTTCAGCACTTGGCTCGCTTTTGGCTGAGGGAGATAGAGGAAAGCCGGCAGGAGTATTTGGAAGTTATGGATGGAGTGGGGAAGCTCTTGATTTACTTGAAAAAAAATTAAAAGATGGAGGCTTTAAATTTGGATTCGAACCTATCAAAATCAAATTCAGTCCTGATCCTTTAATGATTAAAAAACTTGAAGAAACAGGTATCCAATTTGGTAAGCAATTAATTAATGCAAAGTTACGTCAACAAAGAAAAGCTAATGTTGGTTTAAATACAAGTAAAAGTGATCCAACAATGAATGCACTAGGAAGAGTCGTCGGATCATTATGTATATTGACTGCTCAAAAAGGAGATGAAAATAATCTGATTAGTGGAGCTATGGTTGCAAGTTGGGTTAGTCAAGCAAGCTTTTCTCCACCTGGTATTACGATTGCAGTGGCTAAAGAAAGAGCTGTAGAAAACTTACTACATACAGGAGATAACTTTGCTTTAAACATTTTAGAGCAAAACAATTACCAAAGCCTCCTTAAACAATTTCTCCAATCATTTAAACCTGGAGATAATAGATTTACCGATCTTGAGATCAAATTAAGTCCAAGCAATCAGCCATTATTAAATGAAGCTTTAGCATGGCTAGAGGGTACAGTTAGTCAACGAATGGAATGTGGGGATCATTGGCTGATATATGCTGAGATTAAACATGGAAAAGTCATTAAAAAAGATGGAGTAACAGCAGTTCATCATCGAAAAACCGGCGCGAACTACTAGATCCATTACAAAACGACATCATCCATTTACACTTCCCTTTTATTCACAATGTCTAATAAAAAGCTTCTTGTTATAGCTGCTAGTAATGGTGAAAATCTCAAATTAGCCAAAAGATTTCTAGTCGCAGGCAAGGAACTAAATTACTCATGCGAATTACTTGATTTAACAGAATCAAAAAATGATTTACCTATATTTAACCCACGTCATAATTCAAAAGATAAAGCACCAGAAAATCTTCAGTCGATCAATACTCAAATGGAGAGCCACTCACATTGGGTCATTTGTGCACCTGAATATAACGGCTCAATTCCTCCAATTCTTACAAATGCAATAGCTTGGCTGTCTGTGCAAGGAACAGATTTTCGAAGTTTATTCAACGAACGTCCAATTGCAATTGCAAGTTTTTCAGGAGGAGGGTGTATGGAGTTATTACTTTCGATGCGAATTCAATTAACCCACCTTGGGGCTTTAGTCTTAGGTCGTCAATTAGCTACGAATAAATCAAAAGTTGCTGAGGATGAATCAATCAATGCAATTCTAAATCAACTACTACAACTAAATCATTCTAATTAGATCTATAACTCTTCTTTACCAATAATTCATTGCTCATTAGAGTTTAACTTATACCATTTTTTTAACATTTCTTTTGCCATAGGTAGAGCATGCACTGAACCACCACCAGGAGTATTCTGAGCAAATGCAACAATGACTATTTCTCCTGAGTCATAAGGTGCAAAGCCAGCAAACCATGCATGGTCACTACCTCCACTGCTATCTTCTGCCGTTCCAGTTTTACCAGCGACTGGAGGGAAAATAGAGGTATCTACATTAATTCCCATACCAGTACCACTAGTTACTACTTTTCGAAGTCCACGACGAATTGTCTCGAGTGTCGTATCTTGAATGTCTACTTTTTGTAAATATTTTACTGATCTCCAGTTTATATTGGCATCCACTAAGTGAGGAGTAATCAAATAACCACCATTTGCAAAAACTGAATATGCTCGTGCTAATTGCAATGGAGTAACCAGAACAACAGATTGACCAATAGATGCACTAGCCATATCTTCTACGATCCAAGGAGTTTCTCCAGGTTTTCCACCTCCACGACCTTCATCAGCCCATTTCTTATTCCCTACTAAGCCTTTAGTTTCATCAAGTACAGTTTCTATGCCAGTGTAATTGTCGAAGCCAAGTTTTATTGCCGCATCATATAAAGCCTTCGAACCAGAGCCAACCCCAACCTGGTAAAAGAAAGTATTACTGGAGACTCTGAATGCATCTTCATATCCAATCCAACCAAAACCTCTTTTATTATATTCCGGAAAACAATGACTTCCATATGTAATACAAGGAACAGTATTTAATTTTTGACTAGCAGGAAATTTACCACTTTCCATCCCTGCGATAGCAGTCACGGGCTTCCATGTACTCCCTGGATCATACGCATTAAATACTCTACTCAAAAGAGGAAGATTAGATGACAAAAAAAGATTGTCATATTGTTGATTTGTAAAAGGTTGAGAAAAAAAATTAAGGTCGAAAGTTGGTTTACTAGCAATTGCTCTAATTGCACCTGTACGTGGATCAATCGCTACTATTGCGCCAGCACTTTTATCGGACAAAACTTTTTCTGCAGTAAGTTGTAGCTCTAGATCAAGAGTTAATCGTATATCCCTACCAGCTTTTGGCAACTTTAATCCTAGGCTACGTTGAACCGTACCTATTGAATCAATCTCAAGCATTTCACCTCCCCATGTACCTCTCAAGTCAGATTCAAATGCAGCTTCAATACCCTTCCGTCCAATTCGATCAGATAATTTGTATCCTCTTTCTGAAAGCTTGGAGAACTCATTTTGAGTTATCAACTGTGTATAGCCCAAAGCATGAGCCGCTAATGACTTATAAGGGTAATTTCTAACTAAACCAATATCAATTTGAGCACCATACAAGTTATTCTCTTGTTCTTTAAACCTAATAACTTGCTCCACCGACAAATTAGTCAAGAGGACTTTTTTATAAGGAGTGTCGGAATGACTTCTATTAAATTCAATTTCTAATTGCTCAGTAGAAACATTTAACAAATCAGACAAAGAATTTCTAAGATCTATCCATTCCCTTTTAGATAAAAGTCTAGGTTGAATAGATAATGAGTAAAAGAGTTTATTGTCGGCAAGAACTACACCATTACGATCTAATAATCTTCCTCTTATTGGTGGATTAGCAATTAGCTTAATTCTATTTTCTTCTGAAAGTTGTTTATAGTATGACCCATTAATTATTTGTAGCCAAAAAAGACGCACACCTGTTAGTGAAAAAATTAAACAAATAAACAAAAAGAAAATTAGGGGTTGATTAAAAGCACCTACATGCTTTTTAGAACTGAGATGTAATTTTTCTTGTTTCTTCATCTACAAAAATCAAGAAGATTTTTAATCCTCTATCTTTGATGAGTCATTACTGATCAAGCATCTTAATTGATCTAATTCAGTATCAATTCTTTTTAAAGTTGACACTAAAGAATCTTGTTCATTGCTTTCATAATCAGGATAATTCTCATCAACAGTTACATCAACTGAAACAACTGGATTACCTAAGCCAGGAATCACTTGATCAATTTTGTCCCTCACTGTCTTTGCAGAGGTTTCGCCATCAACCTGAAATTCTGAAAAGGGATCTTTTGATTTGAATACATCGATTATTTTTTGAAATCCACCAGTTTTAGCATTGTTAATAATACCCATACCAAAAGGCAAAGCAGACTCCATTGCAAATAAGTGAAAATGCCTTAATTGATCTTTAGCCATCATGGCTATACTAACTGCTACTTAAGAATACCTGTTTCTGACGTAGGAAAGTAAGGAGTACAACTATTATTAGAAATACCTATGGACCAACCAGCAAATATTGACATTACAATTGCTGCTGCGAATGGAAGAAAAGCTTGATGGGTAGTTTCAAGAGTTAACCATTCTCTCCAACCTCTTATAAACCTCTCTCTAGCAAATCTATTACGCTCTTTTGAAGCTTGATTAATTTTTTTTCTAAAAGATTTTTCTACCCAACGCTCAAAAGACTTTTTTTTAGTAACTGCCATTTTTCTCTCTACTTCTAACAATTGTCCTGCAGTTAGGTGAGGGTGAAAAGTGCCTATTAATTCGAGTGTTTTTAAAAACATTTCAACTGCTGCATCTTTAATAACCCGCTCTTCGTCTTGAAGAAAAGTCCAATCAACTTCAGGATAAAAACGAGCTCTATTCAGATTGATTTGCTCCTCTCCTAACTGGCCAGGCTCTCTCAACCATCTATCAGTATTGTTGTCGAAGCGACGCCAATATAGAAAAGGATTAATATAAATTACCTTTCCTGAGATAGTAATACTATCGTTCTGAAGCCGTCGGCTTAAATGAGCATCAGACCGTTGTGCAACTGTCAAAAGTAATCAGCTATTGAACTAAGTTATCTTTTTTTATTGAAATAGACCACCCCTACCCAACAAGATTACTCAATTTAGCAATATCAAAATGATCTCACTTCACAAGGTAAAGATAGAATTTCTTTTGATCTATTTCTAGGTCATTCTCCACTTTTTCTTTGAATATAAATGCTATCTCGCTTGATTTTATTCAAAATTTCTGTATAAATCATATCCAATTTTTTACAGAGACAAGTATCTTCTTTGATGAATCTATGCAAAACAACCATTATTCAGTTATGTTCATTTCGAACATAATCAAAAAAAGAAATGCTACGTAAGCAAGAAAAAAATGCGATCACAAGAGGAGTAATCCTCGCTATTGGTTGGGGATGGGGTTTAGATAGATTTTATGAAGGTGACAAAAAAGGAGGAATTCTATCAATTATTGGCTGGGGAATTGTCTTCACAAGTTTTCTTTACTTGAAATGTTCAGGTATTGAATATGTTGATGGTGTAAAAGATTATTCCAACTACAGTCCAAATCCTTTAATAGTTCTTCCGTTAATTGCTGGGCTATATGGAATCTATTTAATTTTGAGAAAAGGATTTAGATTAGCAAAACAGTTTGAAAACGCAGAAGACTAATTAATCTTGGAGGCCATAGATCAATTCAGCCCCATGATCTAAGTCATTTTGTTTTTTATTAGTGACAAAAAGTCCTAATGTAAGTAAAAATAAATTAACAGGACAACTCCTCACACAACCGTTCTGTTAAAAAAAGCACCCAACTTCTTGTAAGCAGGGTGTTTTTTAATGACTGGTTGTCGAATTGTCACATGTGACAGTCAATGAACCCCCATGCTCATATTTGAGTTTCCCATTAGGTGAGCAATGATATGGTTGTGAGGAGTTGAGATCCTCCGCAGTGGAAACAAGGAAACACTTGCGCCTGATCTCTCAAAAACCGTCTTGTTAAGAACTAGGCGGTTTTTTTATGATTATTTTGATTTAGAAAAAGCCCAACAGGTAATCAGAACGGTATTCTCTACAATTTTTGGTATGAATTGAATAAAAATTATATTATATTAAAAAATTAGCTTAATATTAAATGACTGAAGAAAAGAAAACAGACAAAAAAAAGTGTGCTGATAAAGCTAGAGCAATGTTTGTTTATGGTGTTCTTCAACTAGGTTCGAGCATAGTTTCTGCTGCTGCTCTTGCTGCAATCGCACTGAGTTTTTGTTCTCTTAAACAACAATCAAAAGTATTCAATGAATGTGTTGAAGAGATTCAAGCGACTGGCAAGAGTGCATCCGATGCAGTGAGGTTCTGCAATGGTGGTAAATAACAATCAGTTGCAAGGTAATAAAATTATTCCTCGAATCAATTAGTAATATCATTGGGGTGTACTAACTTACACCCCATTTTTAGTTGTGTAAATTTTCTAGTACCCATCACACTCACCCCGCAAATCTCTCCGTGATAAAGAGTTAAAAAAATCTCTCCACTTTTTGCTGAATTTGCATCAGTTACACTCAAGGAAAATATTAGATCTATTTCTACATTTTTTGGTAAAGAACTTTCCCTGATTAGATTTGAAACATGTATAGCTTTTATCCGAGAGAAGTCTATAAAAAGTTGATGAAAGGATTTAGTGATGATGTTAATTCTCCATCAATAATAACCACAATGTTTCTTATCCAATGAATCTCAAAAATATTAAAAGTGTTTGCCTTGGTTTTTTAGTACTCCTCATTCTTTTTTATCAACCAAAAATAGAAGCTCTTTCTCATGAATGGATTGCAGTTCCAAAAAGTCAGTATGGAGAGCAGGTATAGGATAAGAAAAGCGTTAGTAAAAATCAAGATGGATTCATACGAGTGTTAAGCAAATTTATTCCTAAAAGCACTACTGACATTACTCAGGACATTCTATATACGATGGATATCGACTGTTCGGAGAAATCTTTCAGAGATATTACCTTAGGTACAAAAGAATTTAATGAGTTCGAGAATCAAGATTCAGAGTGGAAAGATCCAAATGGAGATAAATTGATTTTGGGTGTAATTGATCAGGTTTGTGCTTTTAGTAATGACTAATGATAACAATTGAAAGACAAACCATGAAGGCAAAAAAGTGTTGACGGTATAAATGAGTCTCACATCAAATCAAATTGGATGGTGAGTTTCTTTTATTGATTGCTATCCAAATTTCATAGAGTTTCCTATCACCCATATCTATATTTTCTTCATTTACTTATTTTTTTCCTAATCCCAATCAACTTTCACTCCAAAGCCCTCGGGTATATCTGCACTTATATCTCTTAAATCCAGCCATTTTATCTCCTCATCTAAAGTCAAATTTTTAAACCTTCTTAAATAAATGTCTCCAGCAAGATCTGGATCTTCAACACCAAAAAAGTCACATATTTCTTCTACTCTTGCCCAATACTCAATTTCATTAGTTGCTCGCTGGAATTCAGTCCTTTGAAATTTCGCTTGTTCTTCAAGACTTAATTTATCTAAAACTGTAGAAGATACTCTGACAGTTGCAAAGTTCCATTGAGAAGCATCCTCCCCTTGAAGAAAAAGGTTTCTTTTATTAAGTTCTTTCAACCAAGCTTCATCCATAATCTTGCAATCAAATTAAAGACTTTATTTGATTCAACTCATCTTTTCAAAACTCATCCTGCTAAAACTTAAAAAACAAGGCGAATAGATTGAGATAATGCAGCAGCAAATTGAAGGAACCTAATTTATTTTACGATGGTTTTAAATTAATTAGACTGCGGCTTAAGCCTCACCTATCTCAAGTGATGCCCTAGTTTCGTCTGCGAAATGGATTTCAAGTTCATTACTAAATATATCAGTGCCATTCGAGGGGAAAATAAGGGGTAAGCCTCTGTAAGTAAGCAAACAATTTTCCATATTTAATTCCTTCGATGAATAATTTCCCTGATGCTGTCCACCCTTTGTTTTAAACTCACCTGCCTCTGTTCTCGACCAGATGATAAACCAATCTAGCTTTTCCAATTTTTCTAGTTTTGCCTCATTCAATTTATGGTATTCGTCACAGTCAAAAAACTCCCCTACAGACGTCTCTACTCCCTTGCCATCAACTTCTATTCGCCCTTCATCCAAGTGGATTTGATATTCTTCAGCCCCATCCTCTTCAACAAGAACTTCATTATTAAAAGTTTTCTGAGCTAAAGCGAACATCTCCTCTTTTCTATCATCAAGAATCTTGCTGATAACCATATCTTCGTCCCAATGACTCTCATCAATAATGTATCTAAGCGAACCAAATCTTTCAGAAAGTGCCTTATTAGCAGCATCTTTAGCAATTTTTGCTGCCTTTTCACTATCTTCATCAAGTTCCTTTTTCAAGCGTATTAAGTCACTGGCAAATGCATCCATTTGTGTGTAGAACTCGCCATAGTACTTTCCAGCTCTCGTAATTTCAGTTGAGTAGAAAACCTTAATGTATTGAATATCCCCGTTGTAAGTAACTTCAAATGACATTAGATGCTAATTATCTCTTATTGGAATGATCACGCGTTTTTCGACCCCTCGCCAGAATTAATTTGATAGATTAAAAATATAAGTACTGGACTCAAAGTGGGAAACCAAAACTTTCCCCCTTCTAATATCTATAAGTTTTTTATTTCGTAGATAAAATCTAATCAAACTTACAAAAAAACACATTTTAATTATATACTTATCATTTATAATTAACTAGTAATACTAAATAGTTCCACTACCAAGACTCCCTTTAATCATTGTTCCTAACTCAATGATTTTTGATCAATTCTCGTATAGAACATACAGGAGACATATTTGAGTAAATGATTCTCCTCTTTTAACTTTACCTTAAAGATACCGTAAATGGTATTGAACACCCCTTACAGTTGAAATCAAATCCACTTGTCCTAAATCTGTATATAAAATAATATACATACTCTATTTGTAATTCTAACTATATGAGATTAAAAAAGATTTAGTAGTAAAATACTAAAAATCAAAGTTTCTAAAAACAAGTGGAAGAATCTGGTTACAAAAATAAAGAGAACAAGAAAGTCACTGAGATAAAAACATTCACAGTTCCATTTTCTTCAAAAGAAGGGAAAAAAAATATCACTACTACTAATACTCCTTCTCAGACCTCTAAAGAGCAAATAATTAATCAAGCATTGCTTTTTCATTCACAAGGTAATATTTCTGAAGCAACAAAGTATTATCAATACGCTCTTGATCAAGGATTTAATGAACCAGCAATTTTGTCAAATTATGGGATGATATGTAGACAGGAAGGAAACATAGCTCTAGCTAAAAAATTATATCTAAAATCAATTTCCTTATATCCAAATTTTTCAGTTCCATACTCTAATCTAGGCTTTCTATTGAAAGAAGATAATGATCTAAAAGGAGCTATGCAATATATTCAGAAAGCAATTGAACTGAATCCTAATTTCACTGAAGCACATGCCAATCTTGGGACCATACTAAAAGATCTTGGTAAATTACAAGACGCAGAATTATCTACTCGTAAAGCAATTGAACTAAATCCTAATTTCGCTGATGCACATTCTAATCTTGGGACCATATTGAGTGATCTTGGTAAATTACAAGACGCAGAATTATCTACTCGTAAAGCAATTGAACTCAATCCTAATTTCGCTGATGCTCATTTTAACCTTTCATATTTAGAACTATTAAAAGGAAATTATCAGGATGGTCTGGAAAATTATGAATTTAGATTTAAAACGAAAAAGCCTACCTCATTGCACGGAAATCCAACTATAAGAAAGATCGATGCTAAGGGCTTT
>CACPLK010000009.1 GCA_902634795.1 uncultured Prochlorococcus sp.
GTTATTTCTCTGCTGATTTCCATGATCATCCTGTAATGCAACTTTTTGCTCCTATACTTGAGCTGTATGATAAATCTAAGTTTAAAATATATTTATACTCATTTGGGCTAAAAGAAGATGAATATACTGAAAAAGCAAAAAAGTCTGGATGCATATTTAGAAACATAACAAAGCTAAATGACATTGAAGCGGTTGAATTGGCAAGAAGCGATAAGTTAGATATTGCAGTAGATCTAATGGGGTATACTAAATATAATAGAATGCCTATATTCTCGTATAGAGTGGCGCCAATACAAATCAATTACTTAGGTTATCCTGGCTCTGTTGGCTCTGATACTATTGATTATATTATCGCCGATAATATAATTATTCCTAGAGAAAATGAAAAATATTATTCCGAAAAAATAATACGAATGCCAAATTGCCCATTTAATGATAATAAAAAAGAAATTTCTAAAGAGTCTATATTTCGCAAAGATTTTAACCTTCCTGATAATGGCTTTATATTTACTTGCTTTAATAATAATTATAAAATAACAACAAAAGAATTTAATATATGGATGAACTTACTTTTACAAATAGAAGGAAGTGTTCTTTGGTTATACAAATCAAATCAATTGGCAATGAATAATTTATGCAAGGAAGCAAGAAAACGTAAAGTAGATCCCGACAGATTAATATTCACAAATAAATTGCCATTAAATAAACATATAGCTAGGCATTCTCTTGGAGATTTAGCACTCGATACTTTTAACTTTAATGGAGGTTCAACTACTTCTTATGCATTATGGGGTGGTTTACCAGTCCTGACAAAGATAGGTCAGAGTTTTACGTCCAGATTATCTGCCAGTCGCCTTTCTTTAATAGGGCTTTCCGAATTAATTACTTATAGTGAAAGTGAATACGAAGAAAAAGCTTTGCATATCGCGCAAAACCCTGATGAATTACTAAGATTGAAATCGAAATTAGACAGGTCAAAAGAAACATCACCACTTTTTAATTCAGAGTTATTTACAAGAGATTTAGAAACTAAATATATTGAACTAGTAAATAGTCATATTTTTTGAATTGATACCAGATTGATTATTTAGCAGCCCTTCTGCACACCCTGTTCAAGATTCACGAGTAGTTTGGTACCATTTGCGGTTGCTAGATATTGAGCTCTGAAATAAAATCCTTTATGGTCATAATATTAATCATTTGTTCTTTCTTCAGACTGAAATATTTTTCATTTTCTTTTTAGATTAATCCTTTTTAGCAAAACTATTTATATTTAAAGTTATTAAATAGTTTAATTATACTAGATGATCTAATTCATTAGAAAATATATATTATATTATTTCTAACACTTAAATACTCATAAAAATAGAGTAAGATTATTCACAATCTTGGTAATCAATTCATTTAAAATAAAGAATAGCTAGAATTTATATTATTTATGAGTTTTGAGAAAATTAAATTCTATTAAAGAAATAATCGCTTAGTTTAAAAGCTAAAGTGGGTATTGATTTTTTCTTGATATTGATGAAGGAGATGGAGGCCCCGAATTAAAATAAACTTTTCTGCTAGGAAATAATATTTTATCTTTGACAATATCAAAGCTACAAATTCGAGAATATTGATTTATCTCAGGTATCCAAATCTTGTCGTCGAAATATGATAGGTAATATGGTGTACCTAAGAATTCTAAAGATATATCAGTCGCAGTTCCATTCTTTATTTCTGATAAATTTTTGAATAGAAAAGCTTTTTTTGGTGTACATGTAAGGATTGCTGATTCATTAGAGAAAAAATAAAGATCATTGGGTCGAACATATAAGCGATCTAAGTTTATAGTTGATAAAAAAGTTAAGCTATCCCTACACAATTTATATATAACAATTCTATAATTACCAATAAAGTAAATTAAGTCATCCCAAATAGTTATTGAACGACAATATTGACCTTCAAGCTCTGGAATTAATTGGGAGCTTTTTATAAATACCTCTTCTTGATTATAACCTAAAGAAAATATTGTTTGATCTAGAGAAGAAATTATGTAAAAAGTATCGGTCTTAGAGTAATAGATTGATCTGTGAGGGCGTATACCTATTGGAGTGATTATTTGTTTCAAGCATAAACCCTTATCATGAATTTCTCTATAGATTCTAATTGCATTTTTCCCTGTGTCTTCCGCAATATATATCTCACCATTAGAAACTATTGAATGAGGACCAGAAATTTCCTGATCTAAAACTTTCCATGTATTCATATTATCTGAATACAATATTCTATGATGCCAACAATCAACAATGAAGTAGTTATCCTTTATTTTGGTTATATATGTAGGGGTGTAGAGTTTGTTTTGATTATAAATCATTGTTTAATAACAAATAACATTAATTAAATTCAAAATTCACTTGAAATCATAGATGCATATGAATTAATCATATATCATTAAAGGGACAAAGGAGTAAACCTGTAAACCATTTATTAATATGGATACTTTTGAGGAGGCTAGAAAGATAAACGAAATAAGCTCTTTTGGAGACAGCTCAAAGGTATTAGACAAATACGGCTTCAAAGTGCTAGAGACACTAGGATCTGGAAAAGATGGAGTTACTTTTAAAGCAATCAAAGATGAGAATCTTTATGTGTGTAAAGTACTTAAACAATACGCCAAGCAGTATTTAGATGTAACTAAAAAAGTAATTTTAGAATTAGAGTCAACCAAGTCTAATCTTATTTATCCAAATATAATTAATGATCAAATTTTAATAAGACCTTATTTGCCTCTTAAAGAAGTTAATACTAGTCCTTATAAGTATTTGAATTTCTTGGTAGATCTATGCGACTTACAAATTGAGCTAATTAAAATCAACCTTATTTATTGGGATCATGGGTTCGATAGACATATTAACTATATGTATAACAATGAAGAACTTGTATTAGTTGATTTTGGAGGAAATGGATTTCTGTTTACTAATACACTGGAAGTTCCAAATATAAAAGAAAGGAGACAGAATCTTCTCTTTTTTAATAATCTCTTTGCGCAATGTCAGTTACTTTTACATCTCAACTATGTAGCTTTAGGTAAACGTTTTAAAGAACCATTGCCCTCAATAAGCCAAGTCTGTAATAGCAATGATCTTAAGAAGATAACTGAATTTGCAGCCAAATTACTCAATGGCTCTTATCTTAGTGGGATTCAAAGTCATATTCTAAATTCCGATCTTAAGACACAAGAAGGTTGGAATCATATTAAGGATTGGTGCATTAGCAGACTTCAAAAGAACAATGACTTTTTGCATGAGCCCGCTGATGTTCAAATTGTAAAAAAGGAAAACGATCAAATCACAGTGAATGGATACCAGTCATATAAAATCATAAATAATATCGTATTGCCTATAGATAAAGGAGGATCTGGATTATGGAGCTCTAAAAAAAAATATGATATTGTTAAAACAGCACTGAATCAATGTTGCAATAAATTTAGAATATCATCCGTTCTTGATTTAGGCTGCAATTTAGGGATGCATTCTTTTACTTCAACTTTGGAATTTAGAGTCCCTGAAGTTATAGGAATTGATTATAATAATGACTATATAGATATCTGCAGGAAAATCACAAAATCATTAGAGGTGAAATCTAAAATTACATTTGTTTGCAAAAGGTTTGAGCAAGTAGAGGAAATAGCTGATGTTGTTATTTTGATGGGACTTATTCATCATATTTATCATAGAACTGAAAGCTTTGGAGACCTTAATGATATTGTAAAAAAGATTCGCCGATTAACTCGTAAATGTGCGATTATAGAATTTCCTGATGAAACTGATCAGAAAGCGATTAAATGGACAAATATGATTGGAAGGGTTAAAAAGGATGCTTATACAAAAAGCCTATTTAATAAAGCACTCAATACTTATTTTTCACAGGTTGATATCATAGGGGAAATTAATGGCAGCAGAACAACTTTTATTTGTTATACATGAAATAAATTTTAAATATTTTGCTTAAATAATCATGAGCAATAATATAGAGTTTTTAGAAATAATTAAAAAACATATTGTAATTAATAGTTAATTAACACTTCTCCTAATTTAGCTCAGATAGTATAGAAGTATGACAATTAACGATTTAAAAATTATTATTATATATCTTTTAAAAAAGTACTTCATTTATATCATCTTATGTAGATCAGATTATATTCAAGATAATATTTATAAAGTCCAAAATTTATCTTTCACTCGATTCCTTCTTTACGATATAATCTTTTGCAAATGATGTCCCCAATTTTTTCCTCTCAGGTCCTTTTAAATGATCAAAGTACTGACCTAACCCAGTATTAATAAATGGGTGATCAGTATGAGAAAACTCTCCTGAAATGTTTTTGAAGCGAATACCTTTTTGCTCATACTCCTGCCTAACATAATCCCATAACCATGAGTCAGTCCATTGTTTTTGTGTGAAAAATTCTCCGGTTAGGTAGAGATCTTCCATTCTTTTTAAGAATGGATCTATTTGGGGATGTTCCGAATTAAAACCTAGAAATCCTGTCTCAGAATAAGGAGATGGGGGAGGGAAATTATCTCGTCCTAAGTAGCTCATGAGTTGATTGGTCTCAGGCATAAAAGGATAAATATCCTGCGATGAAAAGTTTTTCAGACACCTAACATCTGCATCTATCCATGCAAAAGGTAGTAAACTTTTATCTTTCTTTTTCGATAAAATCAATGAAAAAATTTTGAAGGAAAAGCGAATAGCATCGAACCGAAAGTCATGGAAAAGCTTGGTCTCAATTTTTCCATTGGGCAGTTTCTGTTGCAATAGCTTATAGCCGTTTGCTTCATATAGTTTGCCAAAAAAAACTTTTAAATCTTGGATGGTTAGAATCCTTTATTTCTAAACAGTTTAGGCCTGGAAGGAGAGCCAAACCATTAGGAATACCATCCTCGAAAACAATATTTAAAAAAATTTCATTACCTTTATTTTGCAAGAATTCTCTTATAAATCGTTCCCCATAATCTTCATATAATCTTTGGTTCATTGAGCTTACAAAAATAAATTCTCTCATTTCGAACAAGGCTATAAAACAGGATTTTCAAGAATCTTAGACATAAATCATCATATAACATGTCAACATCAATTATGATATCTTTTAAGTCCCTAAAGTTAAAATATTTCACTTACTTTCCTAAGATTGTAGACCTATAGTGTGTTTATCTTTAGCTTTATAAAAATATTCATTTACTAAACAAAATAGAACAACAAGATAAATCAAGAACTAGGTTTTGCTATTAATTGTGATAAATAGCTATTAACATAAGCTCATAAAAATTAGTGAAAAACAAAATCTTCTTTAAAAAATTCTTTTTTGAGCAAAATATCCTTTTCTTAATCCCAAAGTTCAATTGAATCATCTCTAGCCTTAAACCATTCACTATCAAAAATACCTAGCTGCTCGCGTTGTTCCTTAAACCATGGCCCGCCTAGTGTCCAATGACAAATATCAATAGAAGAATTGGGCGTATTCTTATCTAGAATAAGGTGATTCCAGCTGCTAGGTATCTGACCAATTTTTTTTTCATCATCTAGCCACTTAAAACGATGTAAGTCTAATCCCGAAGCAGAATTTACATATTCAATCGAAAGTTGTGTGCAGGCAGCACAATTGAAGAGTATTAATGAGCTCCAATTTTTTTTAGGGTAGGCAGTCTGCACTTCTCCTTGAAATTTAAACTTTTCGGATGGACGGTGTTCATGTTTCACACACATGACCGAATATTTATCATCTTTGAGATCCCACAAATTTTTAATGTCACTTTTACATAGCATGTCGCAATCCATGAAAATAGCCCATCCATTAAAATCCATTAAAAAAGGGACTAAGAATCGAGTGAATGAAAAATCTGTAGATTGCTTAGGGTCTCTATTTCTAAAGTAATACTTTTTTTTAATTAGTTGAGCGTTTACTAATGGTGTTATTGAAAGTGGCGCGGAACTTTTCTGATAAAGACTATCTATTAAAACATTAGTTGCAGCTCTTTCTCTATAGTCATAGCCAATAAATATAGGAATAAGAGAAACTGACATTTATAAATAGTAACATACAATTTATAAATATTTAATCAGCCATCCACCAAAACATAGCAATCGTTTCATTATCTTCAGGTATCAAAGATTACAGAGGTTATTTAGATATTCTGATAAGTTAAATATGGCTGGTGATTTGCGTGAACAGATTACCAGCTTGTAGCCTTACTAATTAAAATAGCTAAAAGTGGATAGGTGATTTGGACGACACATAAAGACAACTTAAAAAGTTCCTCATTACAAATTAGTTAATTTTTATTTTTGTAAGCACCCACATTAAGAAAGAGTAAATTTATCTATAATTTCTTTTCTATTTGATGGTATCGATTATAAATCTCATCAATAAAATTAGTCAACGCAGCTTCTGAAAAATGCTCTCGAATCTTCCAATTAATTTCAAAATGCGGTTTAGTTTTTTTTGAGTTCATTGGTTCATTCATTAAGAGAATTAAATTTTCAATTAAATAAAAATTTAATGGCTTTTTAAAGAGTTGTCTAAAAAAAATTATTCATAACAAAAATTCATTAAAATTTTCTTAACGAAATTATTAAAAAAGAGGATAAATTATTCGTTTTTTAACGTAAAAAGTTCTTTTTATAGAGATAGTTGTACATATTGATACTTTTCCACATTTTTCTGTTTTCCTCATATTTCAATAAGTTTTGTCCGAGAATTTTAACAAGAACTTTTTGTTGTAACAAGAGATACAAAATCCTTGAGACTTACTGCAGTAAAAGAGATTTAAAGAATAATCTTTTTTTGTAATTAATCCACTTATTCAATTGACATGAGCCCTGTTGAGATTTTTGCAAAATCATGTGGTTTTGTGGAAAAGTGGAAAAACCCATATTAAATTCATCAAAATCCTATTCGTTTTTTATTTATCTTCAGCAAAAGATACTGGGCCTAAATATTGTTTTTCTTTAAATTAAAAGAAAAATAAATTAACCCGAGGAACTATTTACTACTAGTCGATCTAGTACTTATAGTTCTCGCGCTCTTTTTCTTCTTCTACCTCTTTAGTTAACAATTCTAATTCCTTTTCTAGAGAATCAATTGTTTTAAAACCTAGAACTTCAATAGTTTCATTTCCTAGCGATTTTTCAAAAAATACGTTTTTCATGGCCAAAATTTTTAAACAAAATAAATAATTAGCAACTAATTTCAATTGTTTATGTTGAAAGAAAGTTTTGAAATAAGCTGACTAGCTAATAAATTAATTTATTTTGCTGACTTTGAAACCACCAAGAGTTGTATGGAGTCATAGTGATTGCATGCATAATCCTTTCTCAATATATTGGAATCAAAATTGGACCTTTCAAATAGTACATATGGAAGGTGGAGTTTACATAGAAGCAAAAGGCCTAGGGGTTCTGATAAGAAAGCCTTTTTCAGCCACTGAAAGCCCATTTACTGCAGCAGACAACTTGGTTTATAGCGAGGATAAAAATAGAAAATCTTTATTCAACACGTGGAAATCAAAAAAATATTAATAGTTTTAATTAGTTATGAAAATAGAGTTACGTTTTCCTCCACACAGCTGCTAGCTTTCCCTGAACATGTACTTGTTCAGCATCAATTTCTATCGGTTCATATGAAGTATTGGCGGCCTCTAAACGAACTAAGCCTCCATCACGAAAAAAATGCTTCAAAGTAGTTCCCAGCCCTGGAACCATCGCACTTACAATAGTCCCATTTCTCAAAAAAGATGGGTCATTAACAGGTTCCATTAACACCATATCTCCGTCTGCAATAAAAGAATCAATCATGGAATCTCCATTTACCGTCAAAGCAAAAAGTCCCTTTAATTGAAGAACTGAATTCAAGTCTAGAGATTCCTTTACATCGTCAAAAGTTTCAACTAAACCTCCTGCAGCTATTGTTCCCAATATAGGAACCCCAGAAATACTTTCCTCTATTAATTGTAGTGTTCTTGCCTGACCTTCTTGCCATTTTATCCATCCTTTTTGCTGCAAATGTCTCAGACGGCTTTGGATTGGTGCTGGAGATCTAAGCCCCATAGCTTGCATCATTTGCCTAATTGAAGGGCTGTGATGATGATCTCCGATAAAATCGACAAGCCAGTCATATAGCTCTTGCTGGGCAGTAGTTAGGGCTTCTTCAGGCATTCGAATAAATTAGGTACATATGTCCTGCAATACATATGTACCTAAAATATCCCAACATCGCAACCCTAAAGTCCTCCAAGCTGGACGGCGAGCAAGGCTTGCTGGACATGGAGTCTATTCTCAGCTTGATCAAAGACATTACTCCTTTGGCTCTCTAAAGCCTCTTCTGTGATTTCTTCTCCTCTATGTGCAGGCAAACAATGCAAAATAATTACTTCGTCATCTGCAAGCCCTATTAATTTTTGATCAACTTTGTACTTTTCAAAAATTTCTTTCCTCCTTAATTGTTCTTCCTCTTGCCCCATAGAAGCCCATACATCTGTATAAATTACTTGAGCTTCCTTGACGGCTTTAGAAGGGTCATGACAAATAGATACTTTCGAACCAAATTCCGAGAGTGATCTAGCTTTCTCTAGAATTTGAGAGTCTGCTTCAAAACCTCTTGGAGAACAAATTTTTACATTAACTCCCAACATTGCGCCGCATATCATCAATGAATTTGCAACGTTATTTCCATCTCCAATATAAGAAAGATTTATTCCTTTAAGCCTCCCAAATTTCTCCTGAATTGTTAAATAATCTGCTAGTGCCTGACAAGGATGTTCCAGATCAGTCAAAGCATTAATGACAGGGATATTAGACCACTCTGCATATTCTTCTAGTTCTTGCTGAGAAAAAGTCCTAATTGCGAGGGCGTCACAATAACGACCTAAAACCCTTGCTGTGTCTTTAATAGATTCACCTCTACCAAGTTGAGTGATCTGAGGATTCAAATCAACTGTCTGCCCACCAAGTCTTGCCATTGCAACTTGAAAACTCACTCTTGTCCTAGTAGAAGCTTTTTTAAATATCAATCCAAGGACTCTATTTCCAAGGTCTATTCTTCTATTACCTGATTTTAGCTGTTTAGCTAATTCAAATAAAGATAAAACCTGATCAGTATTTAAATCAGATGAGGATAAAAAGCTGTTTTTTCTAAAAGAAGATAATTTAGAAGCTAAGCTTGAAGATGCTGAAGCCATAAATAAGCCTCAAATATCCTTTATCGGAGATAAAGGATATAAAAGTCAAGTATTTTAATTTAAAACTTTTTCAGGCATTACACTACTCGATAGCATTTCTTTAAGCTCATCTCCCTCTATTACTTCCTTTTCAAGGATCTTTTGAGAAATATCTTCTAATAATGAAAGATTATTCTTAAGAATGTTTAAGGCGCTTTCATGAGCATCATCTACCAAACTTCTAACTTCTTTATCAATAGCTTGAGCAGTCGCATCACTTAATTCTCTTCTGGGATTGTTATTACCACCAAGGAATTGACCACCTCCCTGCTTGTCATATGCCAAAGGTCCTAGAATATCGCTCATTCCATATGTGCCTACCATTTGCTCTGCTAAATCGGTAGCTCTTTGAAGATCATTTGATGCTCCAGTAGTAATTTTTCCGAAAATTATCTCTTCTGCGGATCTACCACCGAGGAGGGTAGCTATTTGACCTTGTAAGTCTTCTTTTGAATTTAAGAATCTTTCTTCGGTTGGTAATTGAAGTGTATAGCCCAGAGCACTCATTCCCCTAGGAACTATTGATATTTTTGCAACTTTGCTACCTCCAGGCATTAAATGACCAACAATTGCATGACCCACCTCATGATAAGCAACGATCTTTTTCTCATCATCTTGTAAAACTCTACTTTTTTTCTCTAATCCAGCAACTACTCTTTCAATCGCTTCGTTGAGATCCTTTTGTTCAACTGATGTACGTTTGCCACGAGCAGCTAAAAGAGCTGCTTCATTTACCATGTTAGCCAAGTCAGCCCCTGCGAAACCGCTAGTTGCCTGTGCGATTCGGTCTAGATCAATCTCGTTAGAAAGCTTCACTTTTTTCGTATAAATTTCCAAAATGGTTTTTCTACCAGATAAATCTGGTCTATCAACAAGTACTTGTCTATCAAATCTGCCTGGACGTAGTAGCGCTGCATCTAAAACTTCAGGCTGATTGGTTGCCGCAAGGACAATAACTGGTTTATCAGTTGAAGCAAATCCATCCATTTCTGTTAGGAGCTGGTTTAGGGTTTGTTCTCTCTCATCATTTCCTCCAACAACTCCCATTGAACCTGATCTGCTTTTTCCAATGGCATCAAGCTCATCAATAAAAATTATACAAGGAGCTTTTTTCTTGGCTTGTTCGAATAAATCTCTAACTCTTGCTGCACCAGCACCAACAAATAATTCTACGAATTCAGAACCGGATATGATAAAAAAGGGTACTTCTGCCTCTCCTGCTACTGCTTTAGATAAAAGAGTCTTACCAGTTCCAGGAGGGCCAACTAGCAAAACACCTTTGGGTATTCTTGCTCCAATGTCTGTATATCTTTGGGGCTTTTTAAGAAAGTCAACTATTTCAGTTAGTTCGTCTTTTGCTTCATCTACTCCAGCCACATCTTCGAAAGTGACCTTTGATTCATCGTCAGGGACATAAACTTTAGCTTTACTTTTAGTAAAACTAAGAGCTCCTTGAGCTCCACCACCACCCATGCTTCTGCGAGCAAAAAACTGCAGAACAAGAATAAAAATTAGAGGTGGTACTACCCAACTGAGAATTGTAGTAAAGATATTAGGTTTTTTAGGAGGGGCAGCTGCAAACTCCACGCCTTTTTTCTCAAGCCTTTGTGGTAACTCCATATCAAAAATAGGAGTTGTAGCAAGAACCGATGGAGCACCTTCTTCTGCTGTAGATAGTTCGTATCTAATTTGATCTTGGGTTATGTAAGCACGTTTAACTTCTCCATCATCAACTTGATTGATAAAAAGGGAGTAAGGCACTCTTGGGACTTGAGTGTTTTGGCTTGGGAAAAAGCTACTGAAAAGAAGAAGCGCTCCAAAACCTATTAGAACTAAATTAATTATTCCAAAACGTCTATTTGGTTGATTTTCGTCCTGTCGTATTGGCATTAGCAAAAACTTTAGTTCTTCTAAGTTAAACAACTTTTCTACAAAATCGACTTCTTGAACTGGAGGGAGATCCGAACGAATATTAAACTTTAAAAAATTAACACATTAAATAAGTAGACTCCAACAAAGATCTTCTCCTTTTCTTTCTAAAAGAGAATGTTGCAATTTGTAGGTAGAATCTATTGATTCAAACCCAAAACTATTCAGAGGACTCATTGCAGACCTGCCTCCCAAGAGTTTTGGCGCAACAAAAACTACTAATTCCTGAACACAATTAGTCTCAATTGCACTTGTAGCTAAAAGAGGACCGCATTCCCAGAGGATTTTATTGCAGCCTTTTTTCGAAAGTGAGGTGAGCAATTCGGATGGATCATCAGAGTTTAATCTCAATCTCTCTGGGCCCTCTGGCAAATCAGAAAAGAAAGCTTCATCACCCTCAGGGCCATAGGCAATTAAAGTTTTAGCTATTTTCGTATCCCAAAGTTGTGAGTTTTTAGGCAAGTCCAAAGTTCTAGAAAAAACCACCCTTAGTGGCTCAAAATTTGATTTCCCCCTTGAAGTCAAAAGAGGATTATCTACACGAACAGTTCCTCCTCCAACTATTACTGCATCACACTTAGATCTGATTTGATGAACAGCATCCCTAGCGGAGTTATTTGTAATCCACTTACTACAACCATTTGGCAATCCAATTCTTCCATCTAAGCTCATTGCCCATTTAAGAATCCCCCATGGCCGCCCATGACGAACTCGGAAACTAAATTCACGATTAATTGATTCACATTCTTGACTCAAAACACCCTCGACAACCTCAATTCCAGAGTCTTTTAATCTTGAAATCCCATTACCTGAAACTCTTGGATCAGGGTCGACCATACCAATAACAACTCTTTTTAAACCAGATTTTATAATTGCTTCTGTGCAGGGAGGTGTTAAGCCTTGATGACAGCAGGGTTCCAAGGTTACAACGATAGTCCCATCAACTGACTTCTTTCGCGCTTGAGCAAGTGCTTCTATTTCGGCATGTGGGTTACCTGCGCCTGTATGAAATCCCTCTCCAACAAGTTTACCAAGAGAATCTAAAACTACAGCTCCCACAAGGGGGTTTGGGCTTGTCCTTCCTTTTGCTAATAAGGCAAGTTGGATTGAACGTCTCATCCAAGGCACCCATATTTTTTGATCCTCTGGCAAATTAATCATTTTTACTGGTCTAATGATCTCCATTCACTTACCAAGTATGGCGGGATGGGTAACTCATTAATCAATCCAGGCAAGCGGAGTCGCAAAGGTCTATTTTTATCCAATTCAGAAATCAAAGGACTTAAATCAAATTCTGCTACAGATTCATTCAAAATTTTGACATTTATTTTAGTTTTATTTGTTATGTCTTTTAAATTCCAAGTCTTTCTACCTGCATTAACTATTAAATTTTTTGGGTGATCAATCCTTAATGAGCCAGGATAACCCACAATTCTTAGAGTTAATTTTTTTGAGTCCTTTGAACTTGGATAAACAATAATCTGCCAAGTTTGGTAATCCAAGTCTCGCAGGCTTTCTAAACTACTTTTTATCTCTATTTTCTGATCATGTTTGGCGATTTCAGTATCTGCATAAGTTTTATTTGAGTAAGAAAAAAAACAGCAACCAATCAAAATACACAAAACTATTAGACTATAAGATTTACGAAATCTTTCCATCACTAATATCGTATTGTTCTGATTCAAGTAGTGCATCTAATGCTATTGCCGAGCGAACGAGTGACTGATATTTCTTAATAATACGTTGGTTACGTTCAATTATTTTGGAAGAATCGTATTTTTCGGAATGATTCATAGGGTTTTGAAAAACTTGAACACCATCGTCCATTAGTTCTAAACCTTTTTGTTGTTTAATTAAAGCTATCAAAATTTCATGCAGTCGGTTTCTTCTGCTTAAGAGTTCCACAGCTTCATTGTTTTTAAGATTCACAAAATTCTCAAGCTAACTATTGAAGTTTTAGTTGATTTTCATCGAAAAAATAGTAAAGCTATAAAAAAGAAATTTTTTTACGCACATTTATCTAAACCATGCCTAATGAGTCAAATCAGATACACGTAATAGGAATTGATACTTCAAATGTTGAAAGTTTCTTTGAAGCTAAAAAAAAAAATCTATTTTTAAAGCTGAAAGAATCACTGGTCCAAAAAGAATTTTAGATTCATTCAAAAAATGGTTAAAGGACAAAAATGTAAAAAATCATAAATTCGATTTCATTTGCACTGACAAATTAAATGAATTTATCCCTTCATTAAAAAATGAAGATAAAAAAACAATTGTGTTTTCGGGTGGTGATCCTCTTTGGTTTGGAATCGGAAGATTATTAATTCAAAACTTTCCTTTATCAAAACTTTATTTTGAGCCAGCAGCTACCTCTTTCCAACTCGCTTTTTCACGACTTGGAAAACCTTGGCAAAATACACAATGGATCAGTATTCATGGAAGAGACACTCAAGCATTCGAAAAAGCAATTAAAAAGCTTCCCTCTTCACTTGTAGTCTTAACTGACTCAAATAGAGGCGGTGCTAAAGAGGTTTATAAATTACTTAATTTATTAGAACTTCAGAAGCAATATGAATTTTGGACATTTGAAAGACTTGGATACCTAAATGAAAGAATCATGAAGATTTCTTCTATTGATGATTTCCCCATTGATCTAGATCCATTGCACCTTGTTATTCTTTTTGAAAGAGAGCATCCACAAACAAAAACAGAAGAATTGCCGTTATTTGGAATTAGTGATTCAGTTTTTCTTCAAAATCTAGACTGCCCTGGATTAATGACAAAGAAAGAAGTTAGAGTTCAAATTCTTGCAGAACTTAACCTACCAAAACAAGGAGTAATCTGGGATATAGGTAGTGGTGTTGGCAGTATTGGTCTGGAAGCATTAAGAATATCTCCAAGCTTAAAATTATTATCCATTGATAAAAGAATTGGAAGTAAGAATATTATTGCAGAAAATGCTAATAGGCTAGGTGTTAATCCATCATCAATAATTGAAAACGAAGCATTAAATATATTTAAAGAAAATAAAATTTCACATAATCTGTTACATCCAGATCGAGTTATTATAGGAGGGGGAGGGGCAAAATTAGACTTAATTATTGAAGAAGTATTAAAAAAAATAAATAGTTTTTGTATTTTAATCATTCCTTTAATTTCACTAAAATCGTTGTCAAAAATCGAGTCTATTTTAAAACCTAAAGTAAACAAACTTTCGATAAGCCTGCATCAATCTTATAGGGGTATAAATATTGGAGATGATATAAGGTTATCTCCTTTGAATCCTGTTTTTATTTTGAAAGTTGAAATTCAATAATTATTTATCTTTTATCAGGCTTTGCGACATGAGGTAATCCCCAACCTAATTTATTTCTTAGCACTTGAAAGAACTCATGATCAGAAAGTCTAATGAATTTAACTGGATGATCACTTTTTCTAATTAAAACTCGATCCTCAGGCCATACATAACAGCCTGCGCTACCATCAACAACCATCATTAATCTTTCAGGTGTAGCAGGGAAAACTGTTACTGGCTCTTCATTACTAAATACAAGAGCTCTTGATGCAAGTGAATGAGGAGATATGGGAGTAAGTTGTAAAACCGGGCAATCTGGAGTTATAACAGGTCCTCCAGCACTAAGTGAATAAGCAGTTGATCCAGTAGGAGTTGAGAGGATGACTCCATCCGCAGAAATATCAACGGGCGCATGACGACCAACAGAGATTTCGAAATGACACATGCTAGTCATAGGTTCTCTATGCAATGCCATTTCATTCAGACAGAGGGCTTCCCATCGACATTGATCTCCTCGCATAACACTGACTACTAGGCTAGTTCTCTCCTCAATATTCCATGTTCTTGCAATTAAATGTTCAAAAATTTTATCTATATCAGAAAGGTACGCCTCTGCTAAAAATCCTAGGTGTCCAGTGTTTATAGTAAGTATGGGAATACCAATTGGTGCAGTTTGTCTTGCTGCAGATAAGACAGTTCCATCCCCTCCTAATACAACAGCAAACGAAAGTGAAGAATCAAAGTCATCTGGAACACATGAGTTGTATCCTTGTGAACACATATATTGATCTGGATTAGCAAAACCTAATAAACCACCTGCACTACTAACTCTGACGACATTAAAACCAGCATCTTCTAGCTTCTTTTGAAAAGTTTTTGCTGTATTGACAGCAAGCTCTTTTCCATCATTAACGATCAGTCCAACTCGGGGCACCGATCATACTTCACAAACTATTTATCAATATTAGCAATTAAATGTGAATAATAATTATTTAATACAATTAAAAATTAATTCCAAAATAAACAATTTTAAAATTGTTCTAAAAATCTGAGATCACTTGTGTAAAACTTTCGAATATCATCAACACCATGTCGAACCATACAAAATCGTTCTACTCCAAGTCCAGCCGCAAATCCACTATATTTTTCAGGATCAATCCCTAATTCTTCGAGAACTGCAGGATCTACCATTCCGCAACCCATAACCTCCAGCCATTTACCTCTCCATTGAACATCAACCTCTGCTGATGGCTCAGTAAATGGGAAATAACTAGCCCTAAAACGAATAGGAAGATCTCCAAAAAACGCTTTTAAAAACGCCATTACTGTTCCTCTTAAATGGCTAAAATCAAGGTGCTCATCTATCGCCAAGACCTCAATCTGATGAAAAACCGGTGAATGAGTCGCATCAACTGAATCTCTTCGATAGACCCGACCGGGAGAGACAATTCTTATGGGAGGTTTTTTATTCTCAAGGCAACGAATCTGAACAGGTGAAGTGTGTGTTCTTAAAAGATGCTCACCTCCCAAATAAAAAGTATCTTGCATATCTCTAGCTGGATGGTCCGGGGGAATATTTAGTGCCTCGAAATTGTAGTAATCATTTTCGATCTCAGGTCCCTCTGAAACTTGGTATCCCAGACCCAAGAAAAGATCAATTATTTTCTCAGTAGTTGTTATTAAAGGGTGCCGATGTCCTTGAGAAATCCCAGTCGGAGGAGCTGTAACATCTATAGTTTCTTTAATTAATATCTGATTTAAAGCCTGAGTTTTTATAATTTCAAGCTTTTCCTTTATTAATTCTTGCAGTTGAGTTTTTAAAACGTTTGCTCTTTGACCAATTAAGGGTCTTTCCTCACTAGAAAGATTTTTCATTCCTCCCAAAAGAAGTGAGAGTTTTCCTTTCTTTCCAAGGAAACCCAACCTTAATTTCTCTATAGATTCAGAAGTTTCAGAAGCGGCAATCTCTTTTGCAGCTTCGCTTTCTAAAATCTCAAGCTCATTAATGAGCTGTTTTAGGGATAATGTTGAACTCAATGAATTCTAATCTCGAGTACTACTTTAATCGGCAACCAGTCCCAGTTCTAAAAACTACTAGCTAAAAAATGAAACCATTGAGAATTTTAATTAGTAATGATGATGGGGTTTTTGCTGAGGGGATAAGAACACTTGCCTCATCAGCAGCGAGCAGAGGACATAAAGTTACTGTTGTTTGTCCAGATCAAGAAAGATCAGCAACCGGTCATGGATTAACTTTACATTCACCAATACGAGCTGAAAAAGCAGACGAATTATTTGGGGAAGGTATTAAAGCCTGGGGATGTAGTGGTACCCCCGCGGATTGCGTAAAACTCGCACTTAATGAACTTCTTGATCAAACGCCAGATTTAATCCTTTCTGGAATTAATCATGGACCTAATCTTGGTACGGATATTTTTTGCTCAGGAACTGTTGCTGCTGCACTAGAGGGTACTTTAGATGGAATCCCCTCCATTGCAGTAAGCGTTGCAAGTTTTCAATGGAAAAGTTTTAGCTTCGCTGGGAAACTAGCCTTAGATATCGCAGAAAAAGCAATTCAACAAAGTTGGCCAAAGAACTTACTCCTAAATTTAAATATTCCGCCTTGCGAAGAAAAAGAAATGGGGGATTTAGTTTGGACAAGGCTTTCAATAAGGCAATACGAGGAACAATTCATACGCAGGATTGATCCAAGAGGTAACACCTATTTTTGGATGGCTGGGGAAGCAGTAAAAGATCTTCAATCAGCAGGAGAAGGGCCCAAAGGATGGCCAAGTGATGTATCTCAAATAGCTTTATGCTCTCCCTCCTTAACGCCAATTCAGCCTGATATGTTTTGGCGAGGAGATTTGGATGATTTGCCAGACCTAATGTAAGAATTAGGTTTTTCTAAAAATCCTTTGCAATAACCATAAAGAGAAAATCAGACCAATTAAATGTGCAAATAAAACTTGGGTATTACTCAAAACAGAAAGCATTTCTAAAGAAGTAATTGGATAATTTTCCATTGCTCTCATCCCTGCCCCAATAGAAATTCCAGGGGCTTGCATTGACGCCTGAACAAACAAAGCGCCTGCTAAAGATTGATATCCGACCGACGAAAAAACCAATCCGACTAGATCTATAATCAAGCCTCTCTTAAGTAATCGACTTGTTTCACCCCTGCTCGGGCGCGCCTCGCTATCTAGAGCCCTACCAGTCTTTACTATCAACCAGCCTTGCCAAAGGCTAAATAACAATAAAATGAACGACAATGTCGTTAGAGACAAACCTGGTCCTAGGCCCAATGCTCTCTCTGAGTTTCTGGCTAAACTACTTCCAACATTGTTGAACAACAAAACGCCCACTACCACTACACCCAAAATTGTTTGAATCCAAAACCGAAGCCAACCAATTCTTCTCATCCCTAGAGAAAGCAATTGAAAATCACGTTGATCTGCCATCACGATGAATAAGGCGATAAACCAAACTTGCCATCTAAGCACAAAAATTGCACGTTTATCTTGATTCCTCTCTGTGCTCCTGAAAACGCAAAGCTACCTACAGCACTAGCTTTAGGTAGCTTCGATGGTCTTCACTTAGGTCATAAAAAAGTAATAAAAGCTGTCTTAAAAGACCCAATCGGGGTGCCAACGGTTGTCAGTTTCTGGCCTCACCCACGTGAAGTTCTCTTTGGGGAGTCAAGATTAAGATTAGATTTACCAAATGAAAAAACATCCCTGCTCAAGCCACTAGGAATAGAACAATTAGTTTTAGTACCATTTAATAAAACTCTTGCTTCTAAAAGTGCTGAGAAATTTGTAGATGAAATACTAGTAAAAACACTTCATGCTAAACACATAGCAGTTGGAGAGAATTTTAGATTTGGACGCAACAGAGAAGGTGACATTTTCACTTTAAAAAAGATAGGTGCATCTCTAGGAATAAAAATTTCTATTATTCCCATACTTGAAGATAATCATGGTCGACTTAGTAGCAGCAGAATACGAAAAGCACTCAGCGAAGGGGATTTGAAACATGCCAAATATCTATTGAAGCGTCCATATACCTTTAGAGGAACAGTTGAAAAAGGTAGAGGTTTGGGTAAAAAGATTGGGTGGCCAACAGCAAATTTAAAAATAGATGGGCGAAAATTTCTTCCATCATTGGGAGTTTACGCAGCTTGGGCTTTCATCCCAAACAAAAAAGAACGTTTCTCAGCAGTTATGAATATGGGCCCTCAGCCAACTATTGATCCAAACTCCCTATCAGCAGTAGAAGTTCATCTTTTAGACAAAGAAATTAACCTATTAGGAGAGGAATTAATTATTGAACCTGTGCACAGAATTAGATTTCAAAAAAAGTTTGAGAGCATTGAGGCCCTTAGCGAACAAATAAGTTTGGACGCAAAATTAGCAAAAGAAATATTGGTGAAAAAACTCTAAATTCAGGTAATTGTGGGATAAGCGTTAGATAATCCCCATACAACAAATAAACCAATGCCACCTAACAAAAAAACGCCCCAAATAAGCACAGTCATATTGTTCTCAGAATCATTTTCCACAATTAAATTTAGATACATATCATCTAATAAAGGATGACATGAAATCAATGCCTGTCACCCCTCCATCTGATAATCGTATTGCTCAATTAATTGACGCGAACCTTGATCGCGCTAGAGAAGGGCTTCGAGTAATGGAAGATTGGTGCAGGTTTGGTCTCAAGAGGAGTGATTTTTCGATTCAAATTAAAGATTGGAGGCAACAATTAGGAGGACATCACCATAAGATTTATCGAAAAGCAAGGCTTACGTCCAACGACCCAGCGATGGGAGTTTCGCATCCTTTACAAAAAGTCAGATCAACCCCAGAGGCTATATTTATTGCGAACTCATCAAGAGTTCAAGAGGCCTTAAGAGTGATAGAAGAGTTTACTAAATTAACAGATCCAAATCTTTGTAAAATTGCCACCAAAATTAGATACGAAACTTATGAGATCGAAATAAAAGTGCTTAATACAGCTGAAGGTTTAAATAAAAGACAAGTCTTAAAAAATTGTTCCATATACTTAATAACAACAAATAGAAGAAATCTCGAAGACATTGTTCTTCAGTCTCTTAAAGCAGGTGTAAAAATAGTTCAATACAGAGAGAAATTTTTACAAGATAATGAAAAAATTTCACAAGCGAAATGCCTAGCCTCTCTTTGTAAAAAATACAATTCACTTTTTATAGTCAATGATCGTATTGATATCGCACTTGCTGTTGACGCCGATGGGATTCATTTAGGACAAGAAGATATACCCACAAAAATAGCTAGAGAGCTACTGGGAACTGAAAAGATCATTGGCCGAAGCACTCACTGCCTTAAAGATATAAAAAATGCCGAAAAGGAAGGCTGTGATTATATTGGCATAGGACCAATATTTTCCTCTGAAACAAAAAAGCAACTAAATCCAATTGGAATTGAATACCTTAGAGAGGGATTAAGTGAAACCCTCCTTCCTGCTTTTGCTATTGGGGGAATTAATAGCTCAAACATCAACAAATTAAACCAAATCAATAATCTTCGCATAGCCGTATCAAATGCAATTATGAATTCAAATGACCCCTTTTCTAAAACAGAAGAGCTTCTTAAATTTCTAAAATGAAATTAAAAATTAACGGCGAAATTAAAACCATTAAAAACTCTTATGAAGAATTAGTATTGGAAAATTTACTTAAAAACTTGGGTTACAAACCCCAACTAGTTGTAGTGGAGGTAAATGGTGAAATTATCAACCCAAAAGTTTGGATGAATACAAAAATAAAGAATGGCGATTGCTTAGAGGTTGTAACAATTGTTGGTGGAGGTTCCTACAGTTAATTGATTCCAATCAAAATAAGTGTTCAAATTGACTTGCTTTAAATCGTTTAAAAGAAAAAGATTTTTTTCTTTTCTGGTTATTTCTTCAATAATTTTCTCTTTTTTATTTGTAAATCCCAACCTAGCTTCAGCTGCCAGTGGAGGACGCATAGGCGGAGGAAGTTTTCAAGCACCTTCAACAACACGAAGGCAAAATTACGGAGGTTATGGAGGCAATAACTTTCGAGGTTATGGAAGTGGTTATAGAGGAGGTGGTATTGGTTTTCCTTTTCTATTGCCAATATTTGGCTTTGGTGGTGGTGGAATTTTTGGGTTTTTAATACTTATGTCAATCGTTGGTGTGATTGTTAATTCATTTAAAAACTCTTCAAATTTTTCCAACTCAAGTAAAAACCCATTATTTTCTCAAACATCCAACCCTTCCAAAGTTTCTTTAATACAGTTTCAGATTGGCTTACTTGCAAGTGCAAAAGAAATTCAAGTAAAACTTAGGGAGCTTGCTTCCTCATCAAGCACTTCGACTTCATCAGGCCTTCAAAGAGTCCTTCAAGACACATCACTCGCCTTATTAAGGAAACCTGAATTATGGGTCTATTCAAATATAGAGACAGGCTCCGTTCCTTTTGCCTCCGCAGAATCCACATTTAATCGAATCTCAATAACTGAAAGAAGCAAATTAAAAGCTGAACTCACATCAAACTATTCCGGTCAAATATCTACCTCAATAAAGAATGAATCCAATCCTGGTGATTCAGATTCAACAAATGAATACATAGCGATCACGATTTTGGTAGCGTCTAAAAAAGATTTAAGACTAAACAACTCCACAAACAACGAACAAATCACCGAGGCATTAAGGCTCTTAGGATCAATATCATCAAATGACCTAATCGCATTAGAAATCATCTGGCAACCTGACGGAGAAGGAGAGACTTTGAGAGAAGAAGAGCTAATAACTCAATACCCAAATCTTAAACATTTATAAAGTCAGTAACCTAAGCAACCAAAAACCTGATTTCTTTATATTTTTTTCATCTTATTTACGTAAACAAGCGTCAAAAAACATATGAAAAAGAGTTAGCATTCCGTGACAGTTTCATATTTACAATAGAAGTGTCAGCTTCTTCACAACCAGAACCTCGTTCAATGAAATGGGAAAGCTCTGGAGAGCTAGCTCAAAGAGATTTATCAGAATTAGTCACTCGTCTTCTTGATGTTGAATCGAGCAATAATAGTGATGAGCTAACAAGACTGGGTAGCAAATATGACGAAGAATCTTAAGACTATAAATACACCCTTGCGCTCCTTCAGTTAATAGCTCAACTTAGGGGAAAGAAGAGAGTTTAATGAGGAGAAAGACTATTCAATGGATAAATACTCCGGTTATTACTGAAGCTATATTCCGTTACGAAAAAGGTCTACTCCCTAACTCAATGAAATTATGGCTAGAACAAGTTCTAGAAATCAATTCAGATAAAAATTAGGCTAATAAGATTCTAATAGCAGCCATAGCTGCACCATATCCATTATCAATATTCACTATTAATAGTCCTGGAGCACAACTTGCAAGCATTCCCTCCATTGCCGTTTTACCACCACCACTAATCCCATATCCAACTGAAATAGGAAGTCCAATAATTGGCTGAGGAACTAATCCAGCGAGTACCGTAGGTAATGCTCCTTCCATGCCGGCGCAGGCAATAATTACTTTTGCTAATTTTATTTCTTCCAGCCTATCTAGCAGCCTGTGAAGTCCTGCCACACCAACATCAATCAATAATTTAGTTTTTATTCCATGAAAGTTCAAAGCTATTTCTGCTTCTGACGCCACCCTTACATCACTTGTACCTCCAGTCAAAATAATTACTTCTTCCTCAGAAGAAGTACATTCCTTGAACTCCCCCATAGTTAAACAACCAGATATTTCATGAAATTCTGCAGAAGGAAATTCAACTAAAAGTTTTTCTCCTTTCTCTTTAGAAAGTCTTGTCACCAAAGCAGTTTCAGACTCAAGTTGATATTTCTTCAATATTTCAGAAATTTGATCAATTGTTTTGTGCTCCCCCCATATAGCCTCAATTACACCGAGTCGACTTCGCCTCTCAAAATCAATATTGGATTGATTCATATTTACTCTGGATTTAACTCCCCTTCAAAAATCAATGGGAAAGGATTTCCACTATTTTCACCTGTTTCCTTTCTTGCAATTTTTTCGAAATCATTCTGGACAAGATTTATTTCTGTCTGAGAGATGTTTTTCCAAGCAGCTCTTGACTCCCAACCAATTAATAAGGTTGCTTCCTCAACTTTAGGATCCCACAAAAGTTGGCGTCCTAAAAAACCTTCTTGTTTCAATAACCATGGCTCCCAACTTCCTTCTTCGGCTTTTAACCAAGCATTTTTAAATTTTTTTGGGACGTGAAGCTTAAGGTGCTCAACAATAGATTCTCTTGGAAAATTAACTTTCAACAAAGACTCAGCTTGAATATTTTTAACGTTTCCAAAAACAGTAGAAAGAAGAATCACATTAATAAAAAGAAAACTAAATATTGTTTTGATGAAATTTTTACTTCTACTAATGTTCATTTTTTTTTCATCAAAACAACTGCATGACAACTTATACCTTCCTCTCTTCCCTCAGCACCTAATTTCTCATTTGTAGTTGCTTTAACTCCTACATCATCAGCTTTAACTCCGATTTTCTTAGATATTTTCTCCTTCATTGAGTCAATATGAGGTTTTAATTTTGGCCTTTCAGCGACAATAACTGAATCAATATTTTGAATTTGCCAACCTTTCTTCTCTATCAATTCCATGACCTTTTCAAGAAGAATCAAGCTATTTGCATTTTTCCATTTGGGGTCATCTGGAGGGAAATACTTTCCAATGTCACCCAAGGATAATGCCCCTAATATGGCATCCATGATTGCATGAGTAAGAACATCTGCATCACTATGACCATCAAGACCTAATCCATCAGGATGGATTAACTTCACCCCTCCAAGAATTAAAGGCCGACCCTCAACCAAGCGATGCATGTCGTAGCCATTGCCGATCCGTAGCTGAGGAAAATTATCTTTCATATCAACAAGTTTCGGGGAAGATTTTCGACCTGTGACTCAACTGTGTTTCAATTACGTAAGTTTGTGAACGAATTGTTTAACAGAAATTGTCGATCAATTTCATTCTAGTCGAGCGTAGAGCGAACGTAAAAAGATTTAGGTAAGCGTTAGTTAATACTCGCAGATCAGTAAGTGATAAATAAGAATCACTGATTGATCTTATTTCCCTAAAAGTTCCAAGAGGGAATCAAAAGGCGTTGTAATCGCTTTATTTTTTTTCGCCAAGGTAGAGATCAGAATGAAAAGGACCTTCTTTACATTTGCCGTTACTTCTGGCGATATTTTCATCTCTAACTCATGCCGTTTTATTGGGTTACTGACTAATAGAATCAATTATGGGTGAAAGCATTTTTTGATACTTTTCCCATACCCCAACATGTTCTTTCGTAATTGGATACCTAGGAAGGATACAACTATAACCTCTTAAAATACGCTTATTTAAGTGAGGAGATAAATATATTTTATCCCATTCAAAGTTTAACCAACTAATTAATGATTTAATCATTGACTTAGGTTCATAAACCAATGATTCATAATTCAGACAATATATTCTTGATGAATACAAAAGCTTAAATTCTTCTAGAATTTTATTTTGAGATAAATAATAATCTTTTGTATCATTGAGGGATGATGTTAGATTCCAACCAGTTGTAAAATATGTCTGATACAATGTAAGAACATTATCTAATATATATCGTTTGCAAGCAACAATTTTTGCTGTTGGAAAATGATTTAAAATTAGACCTAAAAAAGAAAAATCACTGACTTTAATTATTGTTCTCTCACCGTTACCTTTAGTTTTTAAAATATTATTATAAATAACATCATAAAAACTATTTTTATTTCCCTTGCTTAAATTATCAAGCCAGTCTTGAAGCATCTTATTAAAGATAAGCTCATCTTGAATTGGATCTTTACTCTTCATTGTAATAATTGACTCAACCAATGTGGAACCACTTCCAGGAATACCAAAAATAAAAATTAATTCAGAATTATTTGGAGATTTGATATTTGGTTCATGGGATAAATCTATCAAGATTTTTAGTTTATTTTCTCTGGAAAAATAAGAATCAATATTAGAAGGCATATATTTCAATTTCAATTCATTAACAAAAACAAGCTGCTTAGCACTCTCAACATATTTTTCTTGTTTATGTAAAGTAGTTGCACGCGAAAAATGAATATCAAATTGACTATTTAAATCATTTTTGCTAAGAATATCCTCTGAAAAAAGATCCTTATTCCAGTAATCAATATTTTTAGAAGTTTTTAAATTCGAAAGAGAGCAATAAGGTCTAGAAAAAAATGGGGAAAGTTTATGTGCCTTTTGATTTAATTTTTCTGCTTCTTTTAAATCACCTAGCTCAACAATGACGGAAGAAAGATTATGATAATATTTTGCTTTATTAGGATTAATCTCTATAGCTCTGCGATAATATTTTATAGACTCAATATGATTTCCTTCAGAGAAAAGAAATGAGCCAAAATATGCCATAAGAGAATCGCAATTACAATCAAGTTTCACCGCTTTGCGCAATGCATTTTCAGCATTTTGTTTTTGAAAAGATTCTCTATACAAAACTCCTAAACAAAAATAGGACTTTGCGCTGTCAGGATTGAGTTCTATGGCTTCGAGAAGATATTTTTCTGCTTCTTTTAATTTGCCTAGACTTGTTAAAATTGTTCCATAATTAGAAAGAACCCGGTAATCTTTATATCCTTTATTAATGAAATCTTGATAATATTTTGCTGCTTCTGAAATATTTCCATGTGAATGAAACCTAAATGCTTGATTAATTATTTGTTCTTTAGAATTTTTAGAAGAAGTATTAGTATTAATAGTTAAATTTTCTTGATTTTCGTCTAAAGAAAATTGGATTGGATATGTTTTTACTTCAGTAATTTTCTTGTTTTCTTCTTCTTGACTAGAACTATCCATCTTCTCGTATCTTTTATCTCATTTGATTCTTACGATTTTACTACTAAAGAGAAGCGGATACTTGAAATTGATTAGTGTCCTGAAATTGCTTAACAATAAACAAAAAGGTTGCACTTACCAGTCAAAAGAGTGTATAGGGGCAAATGCGAGCGTTCATCTTATTAATACAACCTCACACATATATGAAATAATTTTTTTGGGAAATTTCAAGGTTTTACTTAGCACGCTAATATTTAAGCTAATTTATTCTTTAAATATTTATATTAATGATTTTCTTTAGGATGAAAAATTCATCCAACCTGTAATTATATATTTAGTTCCTGATTTTAATATATTACCTCTATGAGCATGGGTCCATTCAGCAGGCCAAATCAAAGTTAACCCTTGTTTTGGCTGAACATCTAAATCATAATGACTAAAGTGTGTCGAGCCTCCATCCTTCACATCATTCAAGTAAGTCATAAAAGCAAACACTCTATGAAGATTTTCTAAAGACGTTCTTTCTGTATGAATTTTTCTAAAATGCTGACCAGTAGTATATCTTTGAATATTAAAAGGGCCAATTTCTAATTTCTCAGCAATTGATTCTAAAAATGGCCATTGAGAAACATAGTCTTTATAGCATTCAAATAGTTTTACGAAGTATTCTTTAAGAATTTGGTTCCCTGGTAAATCAAGTTCTTTTGGTTTTATTGTTAAATCAATACTATCTTTCTTTTCTAAGTTAATTCCTTCTGCTACTCTTCCTTGGATGTGTCTGGTTTGATTTAATTCATAATAGTCGATTATACTTTCACATAAGGAATGAGGTTCAATAAGCCAAGCCCCGATGAAATCAGGATTAAAATTACCCTTTTTAATGCACTCTCTTTTCATTTTAATTAATAACTATTGATGACATTCTATAATCAAAGTTAATTGCACCATTAACTTCTCTTAATGTTTTTACCCCATCATGATGCTTTCCTTGTTTCATAAGTACTGTACCCAGTCCTGAAAATGCCATCTCAATATTTTTATTTATATTAATTGCTTTTTCATAACTTAAATAGGCTTCTTCTAGTTCACCTAACTCTTGTAAAACATACCCAAGATTACAATATGCTTCTGCATAATCAGGCCTAAGCTTAATCGCTTTACGAATAGAACTCTCAGCCTCATTTGGCTTATTTTGATCACTCAAAATATTACCTAAATTGTAATAGGCCATCGCGAAATCAGGCTTTATTTGTATAGCTTTACGCATTGATTTCTCAGCCTCTTCAAGTCTTCCTAAATCAGATAAAATATTACCCAGGTTCGAATGAGCTTCTGCAAAGTCTGGTTTTATTTTAATTGCTTTTCTTTGCATCAATTCTGCTTCTTCTGGTTTTCCAATTTCTCTTAATATTCCTCCGAGATTTGTATAAGCAATTTCATTTCGAGGGGATAGTTCAATTGATTTATTATAAAAATCTATAGCCAAATCATTTTTCCCCTTTTATCGTATATTTTTTCTTATGTAGTTATAATAGAAGAAATTAGTCTATTTATTTAATTATCTTTGTAGTTAAAATATAATTAGTTCAATATTTTCACTGTATTAAAAAAAATAAAAGCTTTAAAATTATAATTCAAATTAATTTCAAGATCTGTCTTATCCTTAAGAGAGTTCTTTAAATCTATGAAGAAAAATCCTTCTAAGGAGCAAAAAAGTGTATATTGTATTTATAAATAATATTATAAAAACAACATAGTGAAAGGATTTAAAAAACGAGAACGACCTAAGGAAAAGAAAGATACTGTAACAACTTATACCATTCCTAGGGTTACTCCAGAAGAAGACATCAATACTGATCTGAATAAAAAGCAACTAATTTCTAAAGCACTTTCATTCCATTCGCAAGGCAAAATTAAGGTTGCAGAAAAATACTATAAAATAATTATTGATAAGGGCTTTAAAGATCCGGTAATTTTTTCTAATTTGGGTGCAATATATAAACAAAAAGGGCAAAATGATAGAGGTAAAGCTATTACCCACTATAGTCAAACATTTAGCCTTCCAGAAATTCCTGGTGTCAGAACTGTTTACAATGGTGACTATTTATCAATTCCAGCAGAAGAAGGTCAAATATTAATATGGCGAAGTCATATAAGACATGGTTATATAAATACTAATGAAGGAGACAACAGAACCACACTTAGTTTTAACTCAATCCCTCAAACTTTAAGAAGCGGAGCCTATTCATTTACTGTTAATGACAACTAAATACTTCAATCAATTTAAATTGATTGTTAATCTCTTGAAATATTTTTACATTTAATTCACAAAAGACATTACCAGTATTTAATCTATTCCTAATTGTATTAAGACTTACAAAGGAATTTTATACTTAAATTGTTAAAGAATAAATAACAATTTAGAAAGAAATCTAAACTTTACATAACAACAATTTAATTATCAGCTCTAGAACTTTTTTACAGCCTCACTTAAGATATAGATAATTAACTATTATGATCAGTTGTTAATTGATCAATCTCCCAAAGTTCATATAAATCTGGTCTGCGTGTTTTGGTCCTAATTTCCCTTTGCTTCTGCCTCCATTCTTTAATTAATTTATGGTTTCCACTTAAAAGAACACTAGGAACTTTTAAGCCTTTGAATTCTGAGGGTCGGGTGTATTGCGGGTGTTCTAAAAGAAATTCATTATGACTTTCTTCTTCTAATGATTTGGCACTGCCTAAAGTTCCAGGCAATAGACGTACTACTCCATTGATAATAGTTATTGCAGGAATTTCTCCACCGGTAAGGATAAAGTCTCCAATTGAAATTTCTTCATCAGCTAGAGACCTAATTCTCTCGTCAAAGCCCTCATAGCCACCACATATCAATATGAGTTGATCTTCTTTTGACCATCTAGAAAAATCAGATTGAGCTATTTTTCTACCTTGTGGAGTCATCAAAAGTATTCTTTTTTTATTGAGCTTTGGAATTTGATCAAACACCGAAAAATAAGGTTCAGGCTTCAAAACCATTCCAGCCCCTCCGCCATATGGTTCATCATCAACTTTTCGATAATTATCCGTTGCATAGTCGCGAGGATTGTGGATATGAATTGATGCAATATTCTCTTCAAACGCCTTTTTTATAAGTCCATGATTAAAAAAGATTTTAAATGCTTCTGGGAAAAGGCTAACTACATCGAACCTCAATTTACTCATATCAATTAGCTCCCTTCATAACCAAACTCATTAAGGCGAGAAGATTTACTTCTCCAGTCAGGAACAACTTTAACAAACAATTCTAAATAGACATTTCCATTAATTAAAGTTTGAATTTGTAGTCTTGATTCCTGGCCAATTTTCTTCAACATACTTCCCCCTTTACCAATTAAAATTCCTTTCTGAGATTTTTTCTCAACACAGATAGTTGCAAGAATTCCTGTTCTTGCATTTTCTTTAGATTTTTTTTTGGAGGGTATATCTTCAATTTTATCAATAGAAACCGCAACACTATGAGGGACCTCTTCGCGTGTATTTATTAAAACTTGTTCTCTTATAAATTCAGCCATCAAAAACTTCTCAGGATGGTCACAAGTCATATGACTTGGATACAACTGCGGTCCCAAAGGTAGTTTTTCTTCTATTTCATTGAGCAATTCATTACATCCCTCTCCTGTGAGAGCACTACAACAAAAAACCGGCCAATTTGTGCCCTCAAAAAAGTCTAAATATTCTTTCTTTCTCTCTTCAAATTGACTCAAATGAACAAGATCCCATTTATTCAACGCAACAAGCACCGGTATCTGTAAATTTCTAATCAATTTCAAAATAAATGCATCACCCCTACCTGGAGAATGATTAGCTTCAAAAATAACTAAAACTGCATCCACCTCTCCAATAGATCTTTTGGCACTCTGAACAAGCCTTTCACCTAATAAATGATGAGGTTTATGAATACCAGGAGTATCTACAAAAATAATTTGAGACTTTATATTCGTAAGTATTACTTTTAATCGATTTCTAGTGGTTTGAGCGATGGGTGATGTAATTGCTATTTTCTCATCAACACATTTGTTTATAAAAGTTGATTTACCAACATTGGGTCTACCTATTAGTGCAATAAATCCTGACTTAAAATCCTCTTGATTTAAATCTCCCAAAGACATTTTTGTTCTCTACGATTATCTATAGCCTTACTCTATAAGAGCAATAAAACCATGAATGAAAAGAAACCAACTTTTAAAGAGGCTATGCAAGCATCAATGATTTGGTGCAAAAGTTGGGAAAATGGTGAAATTAGTGACGAAGTTATTTCTGATCGAATTGGCGAGCTTATAAAAACAGTAGAGGGTGCAAGAGGATTTTTTGTTGTAAGTCTCTCAATAGATTGCCCTTTAATGGATAGATTTCCTGATGCGTTAATTTTTCAATTAAGAAGTTCTGGAGAAATTATTGTTGACTTAACCGTAAAGAATCTTGCAATGAGCTCAGCTATGGTAATTACCCATCGAAACAATAAAGATCCTCAGGAGATCCAATCAGAAAGAATAAAAATTCGTTGTATTGAATTACTTAAACTATTAGATCCAACTCAGGTAAAAAAACGTTTAGAAGTTTTACTTGAAGCAACAAAAGGTAATGGAACAGACTTGAAATTTCTTGATAAATGGGGTTATAACGATGAACAAATCAATGCAATATCAAAAAGTATTTATGAAGTTGCAACATAAAAAAAAGAGCCGAAAGGCTCTTTTTTTTATGTTTATTTTGTTTGTCTCAATCTCTTCTGCCACCACCCTGTAGAGCAATAATCAGACGAAGAACAAAAACAAATAAATTTATATAAGTTAAGTACATCCCCAATGCTCCTGCTAAATACTGTTCATCGTTGTACCTTCTTGGCATTGTGTAGAAATCTACAAAAGACATCGCAACAAAAAGTACAGTTCCAAAACCAGCAATCATTAATTCAAAGCCACTGCCTCCAAACATCCCTGGAGCAAATAAACCACCAATAAACTGGAAAACCATTGCAATAATTAGACCAAGCAATCCAAGACCAACTGCGCCTTGCAAAGCTTGACCAACGTTATCACTCATTTTTCTGCCTACAGAAGATGCAATCACGAAAGTGATACCAGTAGCAAATACGGCTGTTCCAATCGCTCCCATTCCTGCAACTTGAATTGCCAATCCAACAATCCCACTTAATGTAAAACCAGTTAATAAGCTGAATCCGGTCAATAGTGGTAGCGCTTTAGAATTATTTGCATTGTTGGCAGCGCTGCTTGCCATGAAAAACAGCACTATTTCAGCAATAAATGCGACTATAAATAGTGGACCAAATAAAGGATTGTTAGTTGCTTGTAAGGAAAGTCCGCCTAAAACGCCTAATCCAGTTAATGCCATTCCTCCGCCTACATAAGGCAAAGCTTTATTAACTACATTTGGGCCAATAAGTGCACTCGTTTGTGCTTCACGAATAGCTTGTTGAAAATTGCTGTTTGCTGGCATAACGCACCAGATAATTATTAATACCTATTTTGACACAAAAAAAATAAGTCTTCATGAATGTGAATGCGGATCACCCTATCGCCTTTTTTTATCTAGTTCTGCATAAGCATCAACAACGCTTTGAACAAGTGGATGTCTTACGACATCTGCTGAGGTAAGTCTACAAACTGAAATCCCATCAACCTTTTCGAGTAAATCTGCTGCTTCAATAAGTCCACTCATTTGTCCAAATGGCAAGTCTACTTGGGTTACATCCCCAGTTACTACCATCCTTGATCTTTCGCCTAACCTAGTTAGAACCATTCTCATTTGTGCTTGAGTAGTATTTTGAGCTTCATCAAGTATCACAAAAGATTCTTCTAAAGTTCTGCCTCGCATGTATGCCAAAGGAGCAACTTCAATCACGTTTTTTTCAATAAGTAAATTCGTTTTTTCTTGTCCAAGTAAAGAGTGTAGAGAATCATATAAAGGTCTCAGATAAGGATCTACCTTTTGCTGTAAGTCTCCAGGCAAAAAACCCAATCTTTCTCCTGCCTCAACTGCAGGTCTTGTCAAAATAATTTTCTCTATTTTTCTCTCAGTCAGCATCCGCACGGCAAATAAAGTTGCTAAGAATGTTTTTCCTGTTCCCGCTGGGCCTAAAGCAAACGTAAGATCACTTTTTTCCATAGCTTCTACATAAAATTTTTGTCTAATTGTTCTTGGTCTTAAAAGGTTTCCTCGCTGACTTCTAGCTAAAACTTTATTTGTTGATTTGGCGTGATCGTTTTTTTTACCATTGTCCAATGCCTCAGCCGCAGCATGTAAATCTACTGCAGAGACAATTTGTCCTTCTTCCCATATTGGTCTAACTAATTCAACAATTGCTGCAGCTCTCTCTAATTGATAAGAATTTCCTTTTATTTCAAGCTGCAACCCCCTTAAGGCAAAAGCAGCACCAGTTAGGTTTCCCAATCTATGAAGTGTTGACTGACCCGTTCCAGACAAAGCAGTAGCAGCATCGGTATCAGGCAGATCTATACAAAAGCGACCTTCAGTGGTTGCTTCAGACATATATTTTCTTGAAATTATAGATATTCATCAAGACTTCTTATTCAGAAGTTTCAGATGCAGCTGCATCTTTTTTCTTTGCTGATCTTTCTTTTTCTTGTTTTTGCTTACCTAAGACTTCTGCAGGTCGAACTTTCTTTTCAAGGAGTCCTCCTTTTTCTAGTAAAGTTCTAACAGCATCAGTTGGCTGAGCACCTTGTCCTAGTCGAGTTCTCAAAGCCTCTGTATCTAACCTGGTTTCTTTGGTTCTTGGATTGTAAAAGCCTAGTTCTTGCAGAGGGCGACCATCTCGCCTTGAAGTGCTATTACAGGCAACTAGACGAAAACTGGATTCACGCTTTTTACCAAACCGCTTAAGGCGGAGCTTGATCATCTTCGATTTATTTGTAAGTGGATTGAACTCAAAAGTTCTTCACTTTAATAATACTCCACAGATGATTAATTTACCCTTTTGATATGTCTAAAGATCACCAAAACCTTTCTTTTTCTTAATTGGACGCTGTCTTCGGGGCGCAGAACCTGGACCACCTCTTGCTTTTCTAGACTGATATGGATTAGCACCTGGTGAGGACATGCCAGGTAGTCCCCCCATGCCAGGAAGTCCTCCCTCCATTCCAGGAAGTCCTCCTCCAGTAGACATCTGCTTCATCAATCCCCGCATCCTCTGAAAATCCGCGAGAACCTTGTCAACTTCTGCTGGCTGATGTCCACTGCCACTTGCAACTCTTCGACGTCTTGATGGTTGTGCTGCTAATAATTCAGGCTTATTCCTCTCCTCTACTGACATTGAACCAATCATTGCCTCAATTTTTGTAAGTTGATCTTCTCCACTTTTAATCATTCCATCATCAATTTTATTCATCCCAGGAATCATTTTCAGTAGCCCCCCCAAAGAGCCCATTCTCTTGATCATCCTCATCTGCTTTACAAAATCCGAGAAATCAAAAGTTGCTTCTTGAAGCTTCTTTTGCATGATTTCCGCATCAGCAATTTCAACTTCTTTCTGTGCTTTTTCAACAAGAGTTAAAACATCGCCCATCCCTAAGATTCTGCTAGCCATCCTCTCGGGATAAAAAGGTTGCAATGCCTCAACCTTTTCACCAGTCCCTATAAATTTGATTGGTTTTCCACTAATTTTTCTAATAGAAAGAGCAGCTCCACCTCTTGAATCTCCATCTAACTTTGTGAGAACTGCCCCTGTTATTCCTACTTTTTCATGAAAACTTCTGGTAATGTCTGCTGCCTCTTGGCCAATCATTGAATCAACCACCAATAAAACTTCATCTGGTTGAACGGCCTCTTTAATTCGAACCATCTCTCCCATCATCTCGGTATCAATTTGAAGCCGCCCAGCAGTATCGACAAGGACAGTGTCAAAGCCTTCTTCCCTAGCTTTTTCTAAGCCTTTTTTTGCAATCTCCTCGGGCTTTGCGTTTGAACTTAAATTAAAAACCTCTACACCAATTTGATTTCCAAGCGTTACTAATTGATCAATAGCTGCTGGTCTGTATGTATCAGCAGCTACAAGTAATGGTTTTTGATTTTTTTCTTTAAGAAGCAATCCAAGTTTTGCTGTAGCTGTAGTCTTTCCAGCCCCCTGAAGCCCAGCCATTAAAATAACTGTTGGTTTTTCCTCTGAATCTGCCAAGGGATCATTTTCTCCCCCCATTACATTCACTAGTTGTTCATGAACTACTTGAATAAATTTCTGTCCAGGATTTATCCCTCTGACAACATCTGTACCAACGGCATTGACTCTTACTTCTTCGACAAACTCCTTTACTACAGACAAACTAACATCAGCTTCTAGAAGGGCTCGTCTGACCTGTTTAAGAGCTTCATCAACATTGTCATCTGAAATTTTAGCTTCACCTTTAAAGGCCTTAACAGCGTCTTCAAATTGATTAGTTAGTTCCTCAAACATTTTCTTAGAGTTACAGAAATAATTTAAAAAATTATTTTTTAATTTCCACTAATATAGTCAACTAA
>CACPLK010000010.1 GCA_902634795.1 uncultured Prochlorococcus sp.
ATGGGGAGCCTATTGTGTTTCCAAAGCAGCTTTAGCAAGTTTTACTAAATGCTTAGCAGAAGAAGAACGTAAGAATTTCATACGAGCATGCACGCTTACTCTTGGATCAGTAAATTCATCTCTTTGGGATTCTGATACCGTTAATATGCAATTTGATAGAGATTCGATGCTTTCAGTTGAGCAAGTCGCATTTGAACTTTTACATCTTGCTAGTCAACCAATTAATCAAATTATCGAGGATGTAACTATGATGCCTTCTGCAGGAGCATTTTAATCTTAGATAAACGATAGTTAATCTCCTTGATTAATTTTGTTTTCTTATTTCGCGAATAAGAGATTCAACCTTTCTAATATCTTTAATACCTGGAGATATCTCTAATCGACTAGAGGCATCAATTCCATCAGGTCTAAGTTTGGAGAAAATTTCAGGAATTATTTCAGCAGATATTCCACCAGCTAAGATCCATGGAGCTTTAAAATTTTTATTAATTAGTAATTCTATTGGTATTCTATTACCAGTGCCTCCAAGTGAATTATCATCCCAGGCATCTAAGAGAATAGCATCTATATTCTTTTCGTATTGACTTATATTTTCTAAATCATTAATAGATTTTAACCTGAAGGCTTTCCATAATTTAATTGTTGGAAATTCCTTCTTTAATTGACGACAATAATTAACTGATTCATTTCCATGTAATTGGATTACTGATGGTGGGGTTGATCTGTTGTTTATACATTTGACCTCCTCTAATTTTTCATTTGCGATTACTAGTACTTTCTCAATACTTGAAGAAACTTTTTCTACTTCATTGAAAATTTTTATACATTCTTCTTCTGGTACAAAACGAGGTGAATCTTTTACCCCAATAACTCCAATAGCATTTATTTTGAATTCCGCGATGGATCGTGCTTGAGAAGTCTTTGTTAGTCCACAAATTTTTATTGCTGTTGACCTTTTAGAAGTGGATTTTCTGATCATTACCAAAACTTTTATTAGGATTGATTGAAATAGATTTTATTGAGAGCTTGGAGGAATTTAAGTTTGGGTAGTTGGGAAGTTATGAAAATCAGAGGTATCCCTTTGAGGGTCCATCCAAGTTGGTTTTTGGTTTTCTTATATTTTACTTTGTCAGCTAAAGATCAGTTTGTGACGCTTTTGGATGGTCAAGCATCAATTTGGAATGGATGGGTGATTGGTGCTTTTACCTCTTCTCTTTTGTTTATATCTGTTTTATTGCATGAATTGGCTCATTCTTTTGTAGCAATTGGAGAAGGTCTAAAAGTTAGAGACATCACACTTTTTTTTCTTGGAGGTATGGCAAATCTTGAAAAGGAATGTCCAACTTCAAAAGGTAGTTTAAAAATTGCAATTTCAGGTCCCGTAGTTAGTCTTTTATTAGCTTTTTTAATGATTTTATTAAGTAATCATTTATCAATATCAAATTTTATTCTCTCTAATTTATTTAAGCAGGTTGGCAGTCTCAATCTTTTGATAGGAGCTTTTAATTTGCTTCCGATAATTCCTCTTGATGGTGGAGTAATATTAAAATCTTTAATTTGGTACTTTACAGGGAGTAAAAGAGCAGGGATTAAAGTTGCTATAGCCTCTGCTAAATTAATTTCTTTTCTTGCTATTATTATTGGAGTTTTAAGTTTACTCAGGGGGAATATATATATAGCAATTTGCTTTTCTATTATTGGTTTATTTGTTTTTTCTTCATCTAAATCACAGAGTCAAATTATTGAAATACAAAAGATATTATCTGAATTATATGTAAAGCAGGTTTGTAGTCGTTCATATAGGGTTCTAGAGGATGACTTGCCTGTGAAAGTTTTATCTAAATATAATTCATTAAATAAAGATAATGTCTTCAATGAAGACTGGATACTTTTGTGCCGAGAAGGGAGGTGGGTAGGTTATGTTAATGAAAAAATCTTGAAAAATATTTCTGTACAAAACTGGAATAAAAAGTTTCTTTATGAGTTTTCATTCCCAATAAATGAATTGCCATCAATTAGTGAAAAAGAATCATTGTGGAAAGCAATAATAAAAATAGAAAAAACAAAAGATGGAAGACTACTTGTTCTATCAGATTCTGGCCTTCCTCTTGGAACTTTAGATAGAGTAGATATAGGGAAAGCAGTACTTAAAAAAATAGGATTAAATCTTCCAGATCAGTTAATTAAAATTGCAAGAAAAGAGAATATTTATCCATTAGGGTTAAATTTATTTAATATTGCTCAATCAATGGTTTCGAATGATTTAGAGGAGGATCAAAAATGATTTATCTTTTTAAACTTATCTATAGCTAAACGTTTTATTATCTCTTTATCTTTTTTATCTAATGTATAGTTAGAAAATTTTAGATGGGGCCAAGTTTTGCTTAACGATTCTTTTAGAAAATTTATAACTTTATCCTTTTCTTTGATTTCATTTTTTATCTCTGGTGGATCTGCATTGAAAACTTTTTTCCATAATTTTTTTGAAGGCTCCATTAGGATCTCTCCATGCTGAAGCAAGTGTCCTTTTTTCCAGTACTGTGCACTTCCAATATGCTTATTTTTTTCTTTATCAACTAAGTCAGCCAATGTTGAAGTTGAAAAACAATTAGTATTAGATATATTCACAGGCTGATTCCCAAAAAATAGATCCACTCCAGCTTTTTTAAAACCATCTTTTAGCCATTGAGTTGTCTTTAAATATGATTCTTTTTTATTCCTGGGTGGATATTTCCATATAAGAGCGTAAGTAAGTCCTTTGCTATGAAGAACAGCTTTTCCTCCACTAGGTCTTCTTACAATGTTTAACTCTTTATTTTTTAAAAGTTCAATCCATGTTTTTGGTAGTTCTTTTTGATTTTTTCCAATCGATAACCAGTCTCCATCCCACGTATAAAAACGTATTGCCATATTAAAATTATGGTTTGCAAACGATTTCTCTAATAGGAAGAGATCAATTGCCATTTGCTCTGGCCCACTTAATTCAAGCGGATTTATATAAAGGACTTCTTCTAGATTGTTCATTTTGATTTTTAGTTATTCGTCATAAAAGCCTTAGTTTATTAATCTTCTCCCTTTTTTTTTTGAATTTATAAATGCATTGTATGAAGTCAAAGAATTGATTCCATTATTAATTAAGTTACCATGAAAAAAAATCAAGACACTTTTATTTAATTTGGGACAACCTCAACTAATTGAAGAGCCATTTAGAAGGAATCGTTCAAAAAAAATTAGGAGGAGCATTCCTTCTGTAAATAAAAAAGTGGATGCTTTTACTCAAGTTTCTGAATTTCAGAAAGAAGAAGTTAGGCGGGAGCTTTTATATAGCTATGTGGGATTAATTTTGAAGTTTGGATTATTTATTGTATTTGCAACCAGCCTCGTGAACTTAGGGCTAGCTTCTCATCAACGAGTAAATAGAAATCTAGAGTTGTCATATTTATTGGAAAAAGAATCAAAAAAACTTCACAAGTTAAGACTACGTTTTGATGAAATGTTTATTAACGGTGGAGAACAAAGTTTTTTCAACGAGCAAGATCAGTGGATTACTCCAAATAGTGTCAGAGTTATCTGGCGATGATTAACTTTGCTTCTCTTAGGCTTAGATTTATGTTTGAAAATTGATTTAAATAGTTTTTATTAAAAAATATGGCTCTAGTACAAGCGGCACCAGGAACTGTCTTAATTACTGGAACAACATCAGGAGTTGGATTATATGCAACAAAGTCTTTGGTAGAGAGGGGTTGGAGAGTTATTACCGCAAATAGATGTTCTGTGAGAGCTGAAGCTTCCGCATCAGCAGTTGGATTACCTACTAATAGTCCAAGACAACTTAAACATATACAAATTGATCTTGGTGACTTGGATAGCGTACGCAATGGGGCTAAAAGTCTTTTAGAGGATTTGGAAAATCCATTGGATGCTTTGGTTTGTAATGCTGCTGTGTATCTCCCTCGTTTAAAAAAACCTTTGAGATCTCCTCAGGGGTATGAAATATCAATGGCAACAAATCATTTTGGACATTTTCTATTAATTCAGTTGCTTTTAGAAAATCTTAGTAAGTCCTCAAGACCAGTCTGGAAGGGAAGATCTTGGGGGGTGGAATCCTCTCGAGTAGTTATTTTAGGAACTGTAACTGCAAACAATAAAGAACTTGGAGGGAAAATACCAATACCAGCTCCCGCTGATCTAGGGAATCTATCTGGTTTTGAAGAAGGTTTCTGCGACCCCATATCAATGGCTAGTGGTAAACGCTTTAAACCAGGAAAAGCCTATAAAGACAGTAAGTTATGCAATATGATTACAACCCAAGAATTGCATAGGCGATTTAATTCTTCTCCAATTCTTTTTAGTTCTCTATATCCAGGATGTGTAGCTAATACCAAATTATTTAGAAACACTCCCAAACTATTTCAGTGGTTGTTTCCATGGTTTCAGAAATTAATAACTGGAGGTTTTGTAAGCGAGGCGCTCGCTGGCGACAGGGTAGCCCAAGTCGTTTCGGATCCCCAATTTGCTATCTCTGGCGTTCATTGGAGCTGGGGTAATAGACAACGTAAGGACAGACAACAATTTTCACAAGAATTGTCCGATCGAGTGACAGATCCAGTGACTTCTAGAAAAGTTTGGGAGTTATCTATGGAATTAGTTGGTCTTAAATAAATCTTCAACTAGTTAGTTAGTCAAATCCAAGTAGATCAAATATTTCACGGTCTTTTAAAGGTTCAGCCTCTAATGGTTCAACATTATCTATCATTTTTTGAGCTAAAGAAAGATACTCATTTTGTACTTCCAATACGCCTTCTTCTTCCGAATCCATTTCGAAAATTGTGCACTTTTTAAGCCTTGATCTGCGGATTGCGTCTACGTTACGGAAATGAGCCATGGTCTTAAGACCTGTTCTTTCATTAAATTTCTCTATCTGATCTAATTCAGCAGAGCGATTTGCTATTACACCTCCTAGACGAACTTTATAATTTTTTGCTTTAGCATTTATTGCTGCGACGATCCGATTCATTGCAAAAATAGAATCAAAATCATTTGCAGTAACAATTAGACAATAATTTGCATGTTGCAATGGGGCTGCGAACCCCCCACATACAACGTCACCAAGAACATCAAATATAACTACATCAGTATCTTCTAAGAGATGATGCTCTTTTAATAGTTTGACTGTTTGACCTGTGACATAGCCACCACATCCTGTCCCCGCGGGAGGTCCACCACTTTCAACGCACATAACTCCATTGAAACCTTTAAACATAAAGTCTTCAGGTCTTAGTTCTTCACTATGAAAATCTACTTCTTCAAGGATATCTATGACAGTAGGCACCATCTTGTGCGTAAGGGTAAAAGTGCTGTCATGCTTTGGATCACAACCGATTTGAAGTACTTTCTTTCCAAGTTTTGAAAATGCAGCTGATAAATTCGAAGAAGTAGTTGATTTACCAATTCCTCCTTTGCCATATACAGCAATAACAAGAGCTCCTTCTTGTATTTGTGCTTTTGGGTCTTGTTTTACCTGAACGCTGCCTTCACCATCCTCCTTACGAGTTATTGTCGAAGTCATTAATCTTTTTCTTTCGAAAGTCATTGTTTATATTCTTGCAGTCAAATATCTCTTTAGGAAATGTTTAGTGAATTCGATACATTTGGCATTAAATATATATCTTCAAATAAAAACATATATACATTGAACGGCATATATGCGTATTTTTACTCATGCCTTTAGCTTGCGTGCTGAGTAAGTAATTGTCTTTTAGATGTCCTGTCTGCACTGAGGGCTGCTAACTGTCGGAAAAGCAAAAGTCACCGTAGTCAGACATTAGGTAACTAAAAAGTAACTAAATACGAAAGAGATTAAGTGTTTGTTGACGGTTTACCCTTTTTGGATGCAATTTGAATATATACATGTATTAAATTTATTTCTATGAGCGGTGCAACGCTCCTTAAGGAATCTGGTCCAAGAGAGGTTTTTTGCGGCCTAACATCTATTGTTTGGCTCCACAGGAGAATGCCTGATGCTTTCTTTCTGGTTGTGGGTTCTAGAACCTGTGCCCATTTGATTCAAAGTGCAGCTGGTGTAATGATTTTTGCTGAGCCGCGTTTTGGCACAGCCATTTTGGAAGAAAGAGACTTGGCAGGATTAGCTGATGCTCATGACGAGTTAAACAGAGTAGTTAAAAATCTGTTAGCAAGACGTCCGGAAATTAAAACTCTTTTTCTAGTTGGTTCATGCCCAAGCGAAGTAATAAAAATAGATCTTTCACGAGTTGCCGAAAATCTGAATATTGAACTTAAGGGTCAAGTAACAGTATTGAATTATTCGGGTAGTGGAATTGAAACAACTTTTACTCAAGGCGAAGATGGAGCTTTAAAAGCATTGATTCCATTGATGCCTAAGAGTGATCAAAAGAAATTGCTTTTAGTAGGCACTCTTGCAAATGCTGTAGAGGATCGGCTTACAAGTATTTTTAATCGACTTGGTATAGACAATGTAGAAAGTTTTCCACCCAGGCAGTCAACTGACTTACCTTCAATTGGCCCGGAGACTAAAGTCCTTCTTACGCAGCCATACTTAACTGATACTGCAAGAGAGTTAAGAAATAAAGGTGCTGAAATAATTGAAGCTCCGTTTCCATTAGGTGTCACGGGAAGTACATTGTGGATTCAGGCCGCTGCGAATTCATTTGGAATAGAGAAATCTCTATTTGATTCAATATTAAATCCATTGATAACTAGGGCAAAGCAAGCTTTAATCCCTCATGTAGAGAAACTTTCTGGAAAGAAACTGTTTCTTTTGCCCGAATCTCAATTAGAAATACCTCTGGCTAGATTTCTAAGTAACGAGTGTGGAATGGAGATTGTTGAAATAGGAACGCCTTACTTAAATAGAGATTTAATGAAAGCAGAAATAGACTTGCTACCACCCGATTGTCGTATCGTTGAGGGACAGCATGTTGAGAGGCAATTAGACAGAGTAAGAGATAGTTCGCCAGATCTAGTCGTTTGTGGAATGGGGCTTGCTAATCCACTCGAAGCTGAAGGGATATCAACCAAATGGTCAATTGAAATGGTTTTCAGCCCAATTCACGGGATTGATCAAGCTTCTGATCTAGCAGAATTGTTCTCAAGGCCACTTCGCAGGCATGAAATTTTAAATCCTAAAACACCTACATAAAATTAATCTCATGGAATTAACTCTCTGGACATACGAAGGCCCTCCTCACATTGGTGCGATGAGAATTGCCACGTCGATGAAAAAATTACATTATGTTTTACACGCTCCTCAAGGAGATACCTACGCTGATCTTCTTTTCACGATGATTGAACGTCGTGGTAGTAGGCCACCTGTCACTTATACAACTTTTCAAGCTAGAGATTTAGGAGGTGATACAGCTGAACTTGTAAAAGGACATATAAAAGAAGCTGTCGATAGGTTTAATCCAGAGGCTCTTTTAGTTGGAGAAAGCTGTACAGCTGAATTAATTCAAGATCAGCCTGGCTCACTTGCTAAAGGTATGGGGTTTGATATCCCAATTGTCAGCTTAGAGTTACCTGCCTATAGCAAAAAGGAAAACTGGGGTGGCTCTGAGACTTTTTATCAAATAGTAAGAAATTTACTCAAAGACAAATCGGAAGAATCAAAACAAACTTGGCAGGAAGAAAAAAGAAGACCGAGAGTAAATCTTCTTGGTCCAACTTTACTTGGCTTTAGATGTCGTGATGATATTTTGGAAATACAAAAACTTCTTGGTCAGCACGGTATAGACGTTAATGTTGTGGCGCCATTAGGAGCTTCACCTGCAGACATAATTCGAATACCAGATGCAGATGTGAATGTTTGCCTTTATCCAGAGATAGCGGAATCAACTTGTATTTGGCTTGAAAGAAATTTAAATATGCCTTTTACCACAACAGTTCCTCTTGGCGTTGGGGCTACTCAGGATTTTCTTAGAGAATTACACGAAGTTTTAGGGATGGAAACCCCACAATCAGTAAACGAATCTAATAATTCGAAACTAACTTGGTATTCGAATTCAGTGGATTCGAATTACTTGACAGGGAAAAGAGTCTTTATTTTTGGAGACGGAACTCATGCTCTTGCTGCAGCAAGAATTGCTAACGAGGAGCTTGGTTTTAAAGTTGTTGGTCTAGGAACTTATAGCCGTGAGATGGCTAGGAAAGTTCGTCCAGCTGCTAAGGCTCTTGGCTTAGAGGCATTGATTACAAATGACTACTTGGAAGTAGAAGAGGCGATAAAAGAAACGTCTCCGGAATTGGTACTTGGCACACAAATGGAGCGACACAGTGCAAAAAGACTTGGCATACCATGTGCAGTAATCAGCACACCAATGCATGTTCAGGATGTACCTGCTAGATATAGTCCTCAAATGGGATGGGAGGGATCAAATGTCATTTTTGACGACTGGGTCCATCCTCTAATGATGGGACTTGAGGAACATTTAATTGGAATGTTTAAGCATGACTTTGAATTCGTAGACGGTCATCAAAGTCACCTAGGCCATCTAGGTGGAAAAGGAACTGAAAATATTAATCAAGAAGTTAAAACTACAATTTCGAATGATTCAACAAATACAAGTGCAGATCCTATATGGACTCATGAAGGTGAAAGGGAGCTTTCTAAAATCCCATTTTTTGTAAGAGGTAAAGTAAGAAGAAATACAGAGAATTATGCCCGCCAAGCAGGATGCAGAGAAATCAATGAAGAAACTCTTTATGACGCTAAGGCTCATTATAAAGCCTGAATTTGGTACTTCTAATTACGCCAATGAGAACTTTCTTGGCTTGATTTAATTAATCTCCAAACATTTCTTGATATCTTCTTAGCAATTAGACCACCTCTCTCTACTCTTGAGGAGCCTGGCCTAACGCCTAAAAGTTTTGACACTTCTGTAGTGCTAAGTGGAGCTCCTGTTTCTATGGCTAGAGATGTTAGTTCAAGCCTTTGACGCAGCTCATACGTATCACATTTTTCGTCTTCTTTTAACCAATTCAAGTTGTTAATACCTTTATCAGACAATTTTTGCATAAGACCCAATGAGACTAAACCAAGCGCTTGCTCCGGATTGATTTCAGTATTTGAGTTATTGTTTTTTGAATCCTTTGGCTGAGGTGCAGTCATTCTTCAATCAGATCAATATATATTGAATTTATCGGCTTAAATTCAGCATGCAAGTCTAAATTGCTAGCTAAAAAGGCAATCTTTGAGGTAATATCCCGCCCATGACAAGATTCGCCACATTTGAAAATAATGAAAGGCGACTAGGTGGTAGCCAGAGAGTTACTGGTGCAGAGGTAAATGAATATCTTGCTGACGATCCAAAGCGAGTTATAACAACTGATTCGGAAAAATCGTTAGTTGCTCGGCAAGCAAGTCATGTAAAACAAATTGAATTAAGAACATATGTGTTCCTAGATTCTTTGCAACCTCAACTTGCGGCTTATATGGGAACTGCAAGTTCAGGATTTTTACCCATACCTGGTGATGCTTGCTTGTGGATGGAGGTTTCTCCTGGAATGGCTGTGCACAGAGTTACAGATATCGCACTAAAAGCCAGCAACGTTCGATTAGGCCAAATGATCGTTGAAAGGGCATTTGGATCTCTTGCTCTTTATCACCGAGATCAAAGTACTGTACTGCATTCTGGCGATGTCGTTTTAGATGCCATTGGAAGTACAATTGATAGGAGAACTAATCCTCAAGTTACTTGGACTGAAGTTATTCGATCTATTACTCCTGACCATGCTGTTTTGATTAATCGCCAAAATAGACGTGGCTCAATGATTCAATCTGGCATGAGTATGTTTATCCTTGAGACTGAACCAGCGGGATATGTTTTGATGGCTGCAAACGAGGCAGAGAAGGCATCAAATATCACAATCGTTGATGTGAAAGGAGTTGGTGCTTTTGGAAGGCTGACTTTAGCGGGAAAAGAAGGCGATGTTGAAGAGGCTGCGGCGGCGGCGATGAGAGCTATTGATCACATAAATAGAAATTAATTATTTTTTAATTCCTATAGCTTTCAAAAGGTAAGGAGCTAATTCTCTAGCTGCTTTACCTCTACTTCCATGTTTTGATAATTGGGCATTATTTAATTCCCCATAAGTGCAATTAGTTTCACGAACCCAAAATAATGATTCAAATTCACCATTTGGATAAGCAGGCTTTTTTAAAATTTCACCCCAGCAAATCCCTATTGTATTTTTGATAATCTCTCCAGTGTTTGTGCAGAGCACCATTACGCTGCATACTTTTGCACTTCTGTAAGGACTGTCACCAAGAGCAGTAAGAATCTTCTCTATCTTTTTTTCATTTGTGTCCGCAAGTCGCGCAGAAAAGATACCGGGAGCATTACCAAGAGAATCAATTTCAAGTCCAGAATCATCCGCAATAGTCCAACTGTTAGTTAATTCTGCCGCTGCTTTTGCTTTCAATATTGCATTATCCAGGTATGTTTGTCCTGTTTCTTCAACATCCAGAGAGCTAGGTTGCTTTTTAACTTCGATTGGTAGCGGCCCAAGCATTGCCTCTATCTCAGCAACCTTTTTGGGATTACCACTAGCTATGGTTATTAGTGGCTTTTTCAAATCGAATAATTTAACTAGATCTATATAGTCTTACAGGAAGAAGTTAAAAACAATAGTCGTTGAATTTTTTAGATGATTTTGAGACAGTTTTTGGGTGAACATTCCAACCCTGACATAGCCAGGATGCTGTCTCGTGGGTAAAAATAACTACATGGACTTGTTTACGCAATGCAATATGAGTATGTCCTGACTATTAATCGAACAGCGTTACTCAACTGTCGTAGCAAGGGTGATAAGCTCAGCTTATGAATAGGACTAGAAACTGTAATCAGATCTATTAGAAAATCCTCTTGACTAATTGCTCTTTGACGGGCCATTGTCCCTCCTGAACATTCCATCCCTTTACTGAAATAGGACATGGCTAGCGAAACAATGGGTATTGCTCTCGGCATGATCGAGACACGCGGATTAGTACCAGCTATTGAAGCTGCTGACGCTATGACCAAGGCTGCAGAAGTGCGCTTGATTGGTCGTGAGTTTGTTGGTGGTGGTTACGTAACAGTTTTAGTACGCGGAGAAACTGGTGCTGTTAACGCAGCAGTGCGTGCAGGCGCAGACGCTTGTGAGCGTGTTGGTGACGGACTCGTTGCAGCTCACATCATTGCTCGTCCTCATCGTGAAGTTGAGCCAGCTTTGGGTAACGGTAACTTCTTAGGTCAGAAGGACTGATTTTTGACTAAGTCCTAAGAGGAGAGGGCTTTTCAAATTTTTAACCTTCTAACTAATTAACCGGAGCTATCAATGGCTAAAAAGTATGATGCTGGAGTTAAGGAGTATAGAGATACTTACTTCACTCCTGATTACGTCCCCCTAGATACTGATCTACTTGCATGTTTTAAATGCACTGGTCAGGAAGGTGTACCAAAGGAAGAGGTTGCAGCAGCTGTTGCAGCTGAATCGTCTACAGGTACATGGTCAACAGTTTGGTCAGAATTACTTGTAGATCTTGAATTCTACAAAGGCCGCTGTTATCGCATTGAAGATGTCCCTGGAGATAAGGATGCCTTCTATGCATTTATTGCCTACCCATTAGATCTTTTTGAAGAAGGATCTATAACTAACGTTTTGACATCACTTGTTGGAAACGTCTTTGGTTTTAAAGCCCTGCGTCATCTTCGACTTGAAGATATTCGCTTCCCAATGGCTTTTATTAAGACCTGCGGCGGACCACCTAGCGGAATCGTAGTAGAACGTGATCGTCTTAATAAATACGGTCGTCCATTACTTGGTTGTACTATCAAGCCAAAACTTGGACTTTCAGGTAAAAACTACGGTCGTGTTGTTTACGAATGTCTTAGAGGCGGCCTTGACCTAACCAAAGATGATGAGAATATCAATTCTCAGCCATTCCAGCGTTGGAGAGAGCGTTTTGAATTCGTTGCTGAAGCAGTAAAGCTAGCTCAGCAGGAAACTGGTGAAGTTAAAGGTCATTACCTTAACTGTACGGCGACTACTCCTGAGGAGATGTATGAGCGTGCTGAGTTTGCTAAAGAACTCGATATGCCCATCATCATGCATGACTACATTACTGGTGGCTTTACAGCTAATACAGGCTTGGCTAACTGGTGTCGTAAGAACGGCATGCTTCTTCATATCCACCGTGCTATGCATGCGGTTATCGACCGTCATCCTCAGCATGGTATTCACTTCAGAGTTCTTGCGAAGTGTTTACGCCTATCTGGCGGAGACCAACTTCATACAGGAACAGTTGTTGGAAAGCTAGAAGGAGATCGTCAAACAACTCTTGGTTATATCGATAACCTTCGTGAATCCTTCGTTCCTGAAGACCGCACTCGCGGTAACTTCTTCGATCAAGATTGGGGTTCTATGCCTGGCGTATTTGCTGTGGCTTCTGGTGGTATCCATGTTTGGCATATGCCAGCATTGCTTGCAATCTTTGGAGATGATTCATGTCTCCAGTTTGGTGGTGGTACTCATGGTCACCCATGGGGATCAGCTGCTGGTGCGGCTGCGAACCGTGTAGCTCTAGAAGCATGTGTGAAAGCACGTAATGCAGGTAGAGAAATCGAAAAAGAAAGTCGCGACATCCTTCTTGAAGCTGCAAAGCATAGCCCTGAGCTTGCAATTGCTCTTGAGACATGGAAGGAGATTAAGTTCGAATTCGATACAGTCGATAAACTCGACGTTCAGTAAAAAGATACAGAGGTGATTTCTAAAAGTTACCTCTAACTTTCTTAAATTCACTAGTCGATGACTCAGTCGACTTTCATTCATTCACTAACCTAAGTTCACCATGCCTTTCCAGAGCACAGTAGGTGACTATCAGACAGTCGCCACCCTGGAAACATTCGGCTTCTTACCGCCGATGACCCAGGACGAAATTTACGATCAAATCGCTTATATCATTGCTCAGGGTTGGAGCCCAGTTATTGAGCATGTTCATCCAAGTGGTTCAATGCAGACCTATTGGTCTTATTGGAAATTACCTTTCTTCGGTGAAAAGGATTTGAATCTTGTAGTAAGTGAGTTAGAAGCTTGTCATAGAGCATATCCTGACCACCACGTTCGTATCGTTGGGTATGACGCATACACTCAAAGTCAAGGTACTTGCTTTGTAGTTTTCCAAGGCCGCTAGATTTAGGCTTTGATAAATTTAGCCCTGAAAAGCTTTCGGGGCTAATAATTCCTTAGAGAATTAAAAATTATTTTTTACGATCTCTCCATTGGATTGATATGGCAAAACAAACAAGTAGACAATTAGTACTTGATCGCCGACAGGCATTAAGTCAAGGTGGTAAAAATGCCTCTATTAAAGGCTCGACACCTAATAGAGTTCGTTCCTCAAGCGATGCGAGGGCCACGAGGACTGATGCGGCTTTTGTTAAGCCTCAAAAAACTTTGGCTAATTCAAATAATTCTTCTTCTCAGTTAAGTACTAGTAGTTATCAATCAGGTGCTTCTGGAAGTTCAACAGGTGCAAGGTCATATAAAAGTTCAGTAGCTCATTCTAGTCGTCAACTTGTTATTGCTAGAAGAGAGGCATTATCTCGTAGAGGTAAATCTGCTGATCATACAAAAGATATAACTCGAGTTGATGTTGAGAGAAAAAAGGTTCAAAATGCTCCTTCTTATGATGCAAAAAAGGCTGAACATTGTTGTCCAGAATGTGAGCAAAAAGCTTTAGAGGAGACTAGTAATACAACTTCAAAGCCTGAAATCAGTTTGACATTAAATAAAAAAAAGACTGATCATCGCTCAATTGTTAAAAGAAAAGCAATTACTAATTCAAGTAGAGCTTTTGTGCTGGCTCGAAGAGAAGCATTATCAAAACACGGTAAATCCGCTGGGAAGCAGCCAACTACAGCTGCTTCAGTAGCTCGACAAGGTAATCCAGATTTGACCACTAAAGAAATAGCTCAACGTGTTAGAGAGCTAAAAAGTAAAACAGGAGCTACTGGAAAAACTCGTACATCAGTAACACGTCCTTGTGGTCCAAATAAAAATGGTGCCAAGCAAAATGCTAGTGCACCTGATGCTCATTGGAAAGTAGGAATGAGTGAGACCTCTACTGGCCAACTTGTTACAGGAACTCAAGCAAATAGATCTCAAAAAACCACAGGAAATGAAGCAAGTACATGTCGTTCAATAACAGGTACTCAATACTTGGGTTCAGAAGTTATTGATTCTTTCTGTAATGGTTTAAACACCTCTATAAGTCAGCCAGCAAAAGTAGGCGTTACAAGTACTACTCATGGAAATTTAGTTACTGGTAACGAGGTGGGTAGATCAGAGAAAGTTACTGGCGATGAGCCTGGGACCTGCAAAACCCTGACTGGTACTGAATATATATCTGCTAATCAATCTAATAATTATTGCGGAGGAGTTAACCCTTCACCATCAAAAATTGGCTATAGCCAAACTATAGATGGTCAAAAAGTGAGTGGAACTATGACAGGAAGGTCAGAGTTGGTTACGGGAAATGAAGCAGGATCAAATAAAGGTTTAACTGGTGATCAATATTTAGGGTCTGACCCACTACCTTCTGGTAGGCCTGCAGAAAAGGTTGGCTCACTAACAACAATTCGCGGGAATGGTGTAACTGGTACTGATGTCTCTAGAAGAGAGAATGTTACTGGTAATGAGGCTGGTAGTTGCAAGAACGTGACAGGAGATGAGTATGTGGGGGCTGGACAATTTGATGCTTTTTGTGGAAGCAAGCCTGCTCCTGATCCAGCAAAAGTTGGATTGAGTATTACTAATAAAACCCAATCCGTTAGTGGAACTATGACAGGTAGATCACCACTCGTAACAGGAGATGAACCGGGCACTTGTAAAGCCGTAACAGGTACACCTTATGCAGGATTAGATCAAGCGAATCAATGGTGTGATACACCTGCATCATCTGAGATAGAGGCTAGAACCCCTAGGAAACTTGGTACTCCTGCTGCAAGATTGACTGGCCAGCAACCTGGCATAGGTGGAAAGATGACAGGTGCTCATAAAGGTGCTTGTGAGCCTTTGACTGGAACTCCTTATGTAGGAGGAGATCAATTAAGAGATAATTGTGGCGTTTCAAATATTCCTGATGGTTTTGCGCATCAAGAAAAACCTGAGAAAGCAGCTGCATGGACAAGTTTTAGTGTTAAATCTCCAGCTAGACAGGCTCATATTCAAAATGAAATTAATTCGGGTGTGACAGGTACGAGCTACGAAGACAGCTCCAGAATTACTGGACCATTTGATATGGCTGCAAATAAAGTTACAGGAACTGAACAATTTCGCTTTGATAGAAAACCATCAAATTCTCAGATAAATAAAGTTGACGAAATAGTTAATGAAGAAGCTAAGCAACGCCCAACTTCACAAATAACAGGAGAAGGACAATCTGCAGGATTGAATATAACTGGTGATGATTGGGCTAGAGGAGAACATGTCACTGGAACAGAAGGTGCTTCTGCTAAGAGAAGAAATCCTTCACGTCCAGGACCAATGAGTGCAATGAAAGCATCTGAATTAAAGAGAAACGAAGAGGTTCCCGAACCAGATTTCCTAATCACTGGATCTAGTGGTAATACAAGAGATGGTCAACTGGTTACTTTCTCTGGTGGAGCAAGAGGTTAAATAGTTGATGGCCTATCGTAATTTGGCCAAGAAATCTCTTCGTGGGCCTACAGCTCCTATGAAGAGATTTGTCGACCTAGAGACCAAGAATTCGAATTCTAAAGTTATTAAAACTGTTAATTCTTTCTCCGATGAAATAAAAACTATTAGCTCTTTCTCCACAGATCATCCCTTAACAAATTCTCAGGTAAATCAGAAGTTAAATCAATATGAAAATAAAGTTAAAGGTCGATTTGATAATATTGTCCCTCTTTTAAAAAGAGTATCCAGTCTTCAAAATGATTTGAATTTTGTAGAAAGAGCTCAAAATTTATGTCGCTCAGAATTAGGCTATGAATTACCACGGCACATACTTGAAAAGGCCTGGGTTGGAAGTGTTGACATAAGTGCCTTATTTGCATGGTGTGTCTTTCAATCACATCAATTGACGAGCAATGAATTTTTTAATTCAGATCCATTAGAGGGATCAGAAAATAGTCAGTATGCCAAAACTTTTCAGTCCTTTCTTTATCAATGCGGCTTTCATCTTTTAGATATAACTCCTTGTGCTGATGGTCGATTAGCTCATGCTATTTCTTATGCATTACGTATACCTTTTAGTTCTGTTAGAAGGCGTTCTCATGCTGGCGCACTATTTGATATTGAAAAAACAGTTAATCGTTGGATTAAAACTGAACACAGTAGATATAGAGAGTCAACTCCGAACTCTCCAACTGAGCCAACAAGATATTTAAAATCAGTAATCTATCACTTTAGTTCTGTTGATCCTACTCACCAAGGGTGTGCAGCTCATGGTAGTAATGATGAATTAGCAGCTTCAGAGGGATTACAGAGATTATTAGATTTTAGGGAAGCAGTCGAAAATAGTTTTTGCTGTGGCGCATCGGTTGATTTGCTTTTAATTGGTATTGACACAGATACAGACGCGATAAGAGTTCATACACCCTCGAGAACTAATGAAGTTGATTTGAAATCATGGATTTGTGCAAATGAAATATACAAAGAAACTCAATTTCTAAATGCTGAGGAGGGTCTTCAAAAAATACAAGAAAATGTCAAAAGTGTTTGTCCTGGGGAAACAGATCCAAATATGGTTACATTCATTACAAAGCTGATTTCAAATAATATTTCTCAAATTGATTATGTGAAGAATTTTCATTCTGGAAGCTACCAAGATGCGGGTCATGCTGAGAGATTTATTGGCGTAGGTATTGGTTTTAAGGAAGTACATTTAAGGAATCTTACTTATTTTGCTCATTTGGAGACTGTTGAGCAAGGAGCTCCTGATCTTGACGTAGGAGTGAAAATTTTTACAGGTCTCAATATCTCAAGGAGTTTACCAATCCCTATTGTCATTCGCTTTGATTACTCAGGGAGTGTCCCTCATGCAAGAAATAGAGCATTATCTGATTGTCATAGAATTAACGAGGCTATTAAGTCTCGTTATCGAGATTTAATAGATAATGGTTCACTTCACACATTTCTTACTATTCGAGATCGAGATAAAAAGGCTCCTGCAGAAGTTGTAGGTTCTTCTCTCGATCCAGTCACTCAGGAGGCTCACTAAATGCTCATTTGTAAAGTTCTCAAACCACTTGTCTCAACCAATCGTATCCCAGGCTTTGAACATAAGCATTTACAGGTTGTATTGGATGGTAGCTCAAAAAAAGTTGCTGTTGATGCTGTTGGATGTAAACCAGATGATTGGGTTATATGTGTAGGAAGTTCTGCCGCTCGCGAAGCTGCTGGAAGTAAGTCTTATCCAAGTGATTTAACTATAGTTGGAATAATTGACCATTGGGACCCAGAGACACAACAACAGATTTCGGGAGGAGCAAAATAATGGAGATTATGCAAGTGATGGGACGCTTAGTTTGTACTCAGAGAGTGGAAGGTTTAGGTCACATGCATTTAAGAATATTGTGTAATAACAAAGGTAAAAGACTTGTGGCTGTTGATCCTGTTGGAGCAAGAGAGGGTAATTGGGTTTTTACTGCAACAGGAACAGCAGCGAGATGGGGATGTCCAGACCCAAATGTTCAAACGGATTTAACTATTGGTGGCATTATTGATAATTGGTCGCCAGATGATTAATTATCAATAATCAATAAAGCTTAATTTTATAAATTCCTAAACTATGACTAACTCTTCAAATCGTCGACCAAAAGGTAGTAATAAAACTATTAAACCTAAAGATCAGGTAGTGGATGTTACTCCTTTGAATTTAACTACTCAATTAAAAACTTCTTCGAAGATACAGTCTTCCTCAACTGAAAAAGCATCTAATACTAAAATTATTCCTAGCGCTAAAAATTTATCCGATGGCTCTGAGGGTGGTGGATCATTAAACCCCCCAATTGGAAAAAATAAAGGTTTTCAAACTAAGTCAAATTATGGAATTGCTTTAGGAATGATTGAAACTCGCGGTCTAGTACCAGCAATAGAAGCAGCAGATGCAATGACTAAGGCTGCTGAAGTTAATTTGATCGTTAAGGAACTCGTTGGTGGAGGATATGTCACAGTCATGGTTCGTGGTGAGACTGGTGCTGTAAATGCTTCGGTGAGAGCAGGCGCTGATGCCTGTGAGCGTGTTGGGGATGGATTAGTTGCTGCGCATATCATTGCCCGACCACATGTTGAGGTTGAGTCAGCATTGAGAGGAAGTGGAGCAAAAAGGAGAAGTTAAGTAGCTTTTTATTTATAAATTTTTTCTTTAATCAATTCACGATGTAGTAGTTTTTATAAAAGATAATTTTTTTTCATGGAAGGGTGGAGGCAAAAAAAAAGACCAGAGTGTCTAGAAAAAAGATTTGAATTTAAATCTTATGAAAAAAATAGAGATTTTCTAGATGCACTTGGTGACTTTTGCGAGGAAGTCAATCGCTTTCCCGATATAAGTTTTGGGAAGACTTACGCAAATATCACTATCAGGCCTTTAGAAGATAATGATAAAGAGGAAATATCAAAAGATGATTATGATTTTGCAAGTCAAATAGATTTTTTAAATAAACAACAAGAACATTAATCTTCCTCTTTTGGTTGTTCTAGATCTCTTTTGATTAATGCCATTAGATAGGAAGGAGTTTTATATCTTCCTGGTAAACACCGATTGAGAGTCTCTAAGTGGCTCCAGCAAACAGTTCTTTGAATTTGATCAGCGGTACGTCCTTGTTGCAAAAGCCTTCTAAGTGCTTTGCAGTAAAGAGGATATCCTGCCTCTAGTTCGCCAATAGTTAACTTGGCAGTGGACATTGTGTATTGCTAATCAGCTATTAATTTAGACAATAATGGGGCCACTTAGCAAAGTGGCAAGGTTCTTTTTAGTCACAATGTTGTTTTTACTTCTTGTTTCCTAACCATGCTATGCAATCCATTTCGATTTTTCCTCCTTTAGGAAGATTTGATACTTCAACGCATGCTCTTGCAGGGCTTATTGTTTCGCTAAAAGTTTCTGCATATATTTCGTTTACTTTTGCGAAATCATTTAAATCAGTTAAATAGATGGTCGTTTTTATAACATTTGAACTTTTTCCTCCAGCGGCTTCGACTACCGCCATTAAATTTTCTAGAACTTGTCTAGTTTCTTCTTCTATCTTCCCATCCCCGACCATGAAACCAGTTGAAGGGTTTAAAGCAATTTGTCCTGAGCAATACAACCAGTTTTCTACCAAAATAGCTTGGTTGTAGGGGCCAACGGGTTTAGGCGCGAATTTTGTTTCGATGGGCTCTATCGCTGAACTGTTCATGAATGATTAGGCTTGAGTTAAGAGATTTGACTCACAATTGGGAATTTAACATTTCCAACTATCTTTGTGCTTCCTTAGCATTGTAAATTCTTCGACATTTTGTGCTCTTAAAAATAAATTTGTTTTTCTTTCTTCCGAGAGTGTTGATGGAAGACTAGGTATTCCCTTCTGACGTTTGTCTTTAACAAACTTTAATCTTTCGATGATAGAAATATTTTTAGGCTCTAATGTTAGAGCCCATTTTAAGTTGTTTTCTGTATATTCATGCGCTGAATATATTTTAGTGTTTTCTGGGAAGGAATTAAGTTTATACAAACTTTCAAACATTTGAATAGCAGTACCTTCTAAAAGTCGACCACAACCGCCTCCAAACATTGTATCCCCAGGAAATAATATGTTATATTTTGCATTCTCTTTTGATATGTAAAACGCTATATGGTTGTTAGTATGCCCATGCACTTCAATAACTTTAATCTCGCTATCCATTAAAGAGAAAATATCATTATCACCAACCGAAAATGTTTGAAAAGGGATTCTTTTAAGTTCTTTTTTTGATGCAATTACTTTTGCCTCTGGCCATCTTTTAATTAACTTTTGTGTCCCACCTATATGGTCATCATGATGGTGGGTTTGAAGGATAGCTTGTAATGATAGGTTCTTTTCTAAAAGGGATTTCTCTACTGGTCCCGATATAGAGGGATCTATTACTACTGCATTGCAATTGTGGACCCATACCCATACGATATTGTCCTGTAAGACAGTAATTGGGTAAATAGTGAATTCGCTTTTTTTCTCTAACATTGTTTATTTAGATGATGGAATAACTAGAGACCACTTCAATAGTGTTTGACATGTTTACTGTTGCATTAGCCAAAGGTGCCTTATTGAAAGAATCAGTCTCAATGTTCTCTGAGGTTGGACTTGATTTCTCTACTGTTTTAGAAGATGACAATCGTCAATTGATGGTTCCGTCAGTTTGTGGCCGAGCGAAAGCGCTCTTGGTCCGGAACAGCGATGTTCCTGTTTACGTATCTTATGGTCAAGCGCAACTAGGAATAGTAGGATTTGATGTATTACAAGAGCAGAAATTGCAAGTGTCTAATTTGGTAGACCTTGGTTTCGGAGAGTGTCATATGTCTGTTGCAGTTAAATCTAGCAGTGGTTATTTGAGTGCTTCTGACTTGCCACCAAACTGCCGCGTGGCAAGTAAATTCACTAACTGCGCAAAGAACTTTTTTGATCAAATTGATTTGCCTGTTCAATTGGTACATTTGAGTGGATCTGTTGAGCTAGGTCCCATAACAGGTATGGCTGAGGCAATCGTTGATTTAGTCGCAACTGGTCGTACTCTTAGAGATAATGGTCTTGTTGAAATTGAAGAACTTTTTAAATCAAGTGCTCGGCTTGTTGGACATCCACTATCTCTAAGACTGGATAAAGGGCCTCTCCAAGAAATTATTGATTCAATTCAAATCCAATCTCAGACCAACCTATTTTCTGATGGCAAAAAATGATTTTCGAAGAGTTAAGAACCTTGGAAAGTATTTAAAAAAAGAAAAAAAACGTTTAATTCTCATACTTTTGATATTAATACCTGTTGCATTAGCGGGTGCAGTTCAACCTCTTCTTGTAGGACAAGCTATTTCTGTTTTAAGAGGAGAAGATACGGTATCTTTTTTTGATAGTTTGTCTAAAGAATTTTCAATTAATTTAATAATAGTAATTTTATTCATAACAGTATTACTTAGACTTGGATTACAAGGATTTCAGTCATACAATATTCAGTCAGTGGGACAGAGGCTGACTGCACGAATTAGGAATGATTTGTTTGCTCATTCCATGTCATTGTCATTACGTTTTCATGACAAGATGCCTGTTGGTAAATTACTTACAAGATTAACTAGTGATGTTGATGCATTGTCAGAAGTTTTTGGTAGTGGAGCTGTAGGCGTTTTAGCTGACTTTGTAAGTCTTATAGTTATATCAATAACTATGATTTTAATTGAATGGAGGTTAGGTATTCTCCTTTTGATTGTTCAAATACCTGTTACATTATTTATATTATGGCTACAAAAGCGTTATCGAAAACAGAATTATAAAGTTAGAGAAGAACTTTCCCAATTAAATGCAAATTTTCAGGAAAACCTGCAAGGCCTGGAAGTTGTTCAAATGTTTAGAAGGCAATCATTAAATGGTCAAAATTTTTTCAAAACTGGAACTAATTATAAAAATGCCGTAAACGGCACAATCTTTTATGACAGTAGTATTTCTGCTTTTATTGAATGGGTCTCACTGGCTGCTGTTGCTTTAGTTATTTCTCTGGGAGGTTATATGGTTACAGCTGGAGGAATGGGATTAGGAACTCTCACGACTTTTATTCTTTATTCACAAAGACTATTTGAGCCCTTAAGACAGTTAGCAGAAAGATTTACACAAATACAGGGTGGGTTAACAGCAGTTGAACGAATAAGTGAATTACTTGAGAAAAAAATCGAGATTTATGATCAAATTAACCATAAAGCTGGAAATAAAGAATTAACAAATACAATTAAAACACTTTCTGGGGAGGTGATATTCGAAAATGTAAGTTTTTTTTATAGAGAAGATGAGCCAATAATAAATGATTTAAGTTTCAAAATTAAACCAGGCGAACATGTTGCTCTTGTAGGACCAACTGGCTCAGGGAAGACTACTTTAATAAGATTATTATGTAGACTTTATGAACCTCAAAAGGGAAATATATATATTGATGGTCAAAATATCAAAAATATATCTATCGGTTCATTGAGGAAACAACTTGGAGTTGTTCTTCAAGATACTTTTCTTTTTAGTGGAAATGTTGCAGATAATCTCCGTTTAGATTCTTCAATAGATAATCAACGCTTAAAAGAAATTTGTAGTGATTTAGGCCTGGATGATTTATTGAGAAAGTTGCCAAATGGATTAGATACCTATATTCGAGAAAGAGGAGGAAATCTCTCTTCAGGTGAGAGACAGCTTTTATCTATTGCACGAGTTGCAATAAGAGATCCAAAAGTATTAATTATGGATGAAGCGACTGCTTTTATGGATCCATCAACTGAGGCAACTTTGCAAAGAGATCTTGATAGACTTTTAGAAAAAAGGACAGCACTTGTAATTGCCCATAGATTGGCAACAATTGAATCTTCTGATCGAATCCTCGTAATGAGGAAAGGGAGTTTGATTGAGCAAGGTACTCATGAAGAGTTGAGAGCTTTAGGTGGACTTTATTCGCAACTTTCTGATTTACAAGAAAAAGGTCTAACAACCATCTGATTACTATGAATTTATGATTAATTTAGGATCAACAAAAATAGGTATGCCTGGAAGGAGAAATGAAAATATTCTTTCGGATGAAAATTTAAAAAATATATACGGAAAACAAGCTCATCAATACTTTAATAAAAACAATTCATCTCTCTTTGTGTTTAGTAATTCAAAATCCTTGGATTTGATTGAACTTGAGCAACTTCTTCAAGCAGTTGGCTGGGGAAGAAGACCACTGAGAAGAGTTAAACGTGCACTGGATAATAGTTTGCTTAAGGTAGGTCTATGGCAACATGATCCTAAATTTCCAAGGTTGATTGGATTTGCAAGATGCACAGGCGACGGCATTATTGATGCAACCATTTGGGATGTAGCTATTAACCCTGTGTACCAAGGTTATGGATTAGGGAAGCAACTTATGGAATATTTAATGAAGAGTTTAAAAAGAGAAGGTATTACTAGAGTAACTTTATTTGCGGATTCTGATGTGATCACTTTTTATAAAAGGCAAGGTTGGACTTTAGAGCCGAAAGGTAATAAATGTGCATTTTGGTATTCAAATTAATCTGTAAGATCCGTATTTTAAATTATGAATTGTATTCTTTTGAAAGCATTTCTAAATCATAACCTTGCCGCCACTTTTTTCTTAACTTAGCGTTTTTGATTGCACGTTTAATTATATTTGAATTAGACCATTTTATATCATCTGTATATATATTCTCTCTAATACGCTTTACTTTAGTCTTTTGACTAAGTCTTGTTATTAAGTCGATATCTTCCATTATTTTCAAGGAAGAATATCCTCCTGAATTGTAATATAAATCTTTATGTATTAGTAAACCTTGGTCTCCATAAGGACGTTGTAAAAAATAACTTCTTAGCGCGACTGCTATTTCTAGTAATCTGAATTCTAGCTTATCTTTTTTTATTTTAAAATCAAAATACCATGCAAAACTCTCTGATGTATTTTTTTGTATTATTCTGTTTACTCTTCTTACCCATTTTGGGTCTAGCCTACTATCGGCATGTAGAAATAAAAGCCAATCTCCACATGACTTTGATGCACCAATTCTTAATTGATAACCTCTATTCTTTTTAGGGCTTTTAATAACATCTACCCCTTGTATTTGTGCAATTGAAATTGTTAAATCCTTACTCCCTCCATCAACTATTATTAATTCAAAATCATATGGCCATGCATTTAAATCAGCAAGAAGAAGAGGGAGGTGAATCGCTTCATTTAAAGTAGGTATGATGATGCTGAGAGTCGGAAACTTTTGTAATCTAGCCATGGCGATAAATCCACAATATTATCCAGGTCATTTTTAGTTTGAAGAAGTTGATAATCGATTTGATTTAAGGATGCTAATTGAATTGTTTTTTGAAGTACTTTATCTGTACCCCAACTTATACCAGAAAATGGCCATGCACATAAAGGATTTAAACATTTATTTGATAGTCCTATAAGCCAATATCCTCCATCACTTGAAGGACCTAAAACCATATCTTTATGATTAAGGATTTGAATAGCTTGAATTAAATCAAAATGTGATATTGATGGTAAATCAGTTCCAATTAGTAGGATAGAGTTTCGGATTTGATGTGAAAAAGTTTTTTCAGAATAAGTCTTTAAGAACTGTCTTTTCATTTTTGTTCCTAGATTCCCAGGGCCTTGAATTGCAACTTTTTTGATTTGATTTGATAGGGCCCATTTCTTTGCGGCTTTAATACCAATTCCATCTATTGCAATTTTTATATCTGCTAGGCCTTCTTCTTGAATTCCTTTGGCTACGTTAATTGTGTGATTGGTTAGTTTCTCTTGGATCTTAGCTGCTTTAAATGCCCCTATATCCTTTGATAATCGACTTTTACATCTATATATAGCGTGCCATCTCGTCATTAAAACTATAGTTGGTTTATTATTATTTTTTAATTTTTTTGTATCGTCTGTTTTACTTTTAACGAGATTCATCGTTATTAATCTTTGCTTATTCAATATTTTTGAAGCTTAAGTTACTATTCATTGCATATGATTAATATTTGTTCTAAAAAAAACAAATATATAATTGCATTTATCTTTCTAATCCATTGCGAGGGTAGCATTTTTGTATAATGCAATTGAAAATTTACAACTGGATTCCCAAATTTAATAATGACTGATTATTGTTTTTAGCTAAAGTCAGAGTCCATTAGGTAGTGCATGTGCCAACTCGGAATGAGCTATGGACGAAGGTGCAGCAATTACTGCAAAAGAATTTAAGTAAGCCTTCATATGAAACATGGATACGTCCAGCTGAATTCTTCGATTTTAAGGATGGCTGCTTGACTTTGCTTGCTCCAAATAGCTTTTCAAGTGATTGGTTAAGGAAAAATTACTCTCATACAATTGAAGACATTGCATCAGAGATAGATGGCAATGAAGTTAAAGTTTATATAAAAGTTAAGGAAGAATTTCAGTCAAATAAAAGCAATAAAAAAAAGACTTATTCAAATATTGAAAATAACTCGATTGTCTCTCGTGATAATTCAGACTTTAAATCTAAGCAATCACCAACAAAGAAGTTTTTACCAGGTTTAAATCTCCGATATGTTTTTAATAGATTTGTTGTAGGTCCTAATAGTCGAATGGCTCATGCTGCAGCAATGGCAGTAGCTGAGGCACCTGGTCGAGAGTTTAATCCGTTATTTATTTGTGGAGGGGTTGGTTTAGGTAAGACCCATCTAATGCAATCTATTGGTCATTACAGATTGGAAATTGATCCAAAAGCAAAGGTTGCATACGTTTCTACTGAGACTTTTACTAATGATTTAATAGTTGCGATCAGAAAAGATGGAATGCAGGCTTTCAGAAATAGATATAGAGAAGCTGATTTGATATTGGTTGACGATATCCAATTTATAGAGGGTAAAGAATATACCCAGGAAGAATTCTTTCATACTTTTAATGCTTTGCACGAGGCAGGTAGGCAAATTGTTCTTACAAGTGATAGGCCTCCAAGTCAGATACCTCGTTTGCAAGAACGTTTGATTTCAAGATTCTCAATGGGACTAATCGCAGATATACAGGCACCCGATTTGGAGACGAGAATGGCAATTTTACAAAAAAAAGCTGAGCATGAAAGAATGCGTTTACCAAGAGATTTGATTCAGTTTATAGCTGGAAGATTTACTTCTAATATAAGGGAGTTAGAGGGAGCATTTACTCGTGCTGTTGCATTTGCCTCCATAACTGGTCTGCCAATGACAGTGGAATCAGTAGCACCTATGCTTGACCCTACTGGACAAGGAGTAGAAGTTAAGCCTAAACAAGTGCTAGAAAAAGTAGCTGAAGTCTTTGGAGTTACAGAAGAGGAAATGCGAAGCCCTAGTAGACGTAGGCCTGTTAGTCAGGCAAGACAGGTGGGTATGTATCTAATGCGCCATGGAACAGATTTAAGTCTTCCTCGTATTGGAGAATCTTTTGGGGGAAAAGATCATACAACAGTCATGTATGCTATTGAACAAGTAGAAAAAAAATTATCAAGTGAGCCACAATTAGCAAGTCAAGTTCAAAAAGTGAAGGATCTTCTTCAGATCGATTCACGAAAACGTCGTTAATTTTAAGATTTGATAGTGAGAAGGACTTTAGATTTTTTAATTAAATTTAATAGGATTTTGATCTAACCTATTTCGTGTAGGTATTTCGGGACCTTGATCACTACCATCAATACTTGCGGTGCGCTCAAGAGCTTCTCTTAGTAATCTTCCAGATAATAAAGGCATATCTCTTGGAACTGAAATTCTATCTCGGAGGTAACGTAATGCAGAAGCACTATTCTTCTCTGGACGGCAATCTTTTTTTGAAATCATAGAAGTTAAGGCTGCTCTCAAAGGCTGGTCAAATAATTTATTTTTCATTGGGCTTACGGCAATGATCCTTTCTCTATGTTTGATAACTCTTTCTAAGGCTAATGCCCCAAATTGCTCTTCCGTTTCTTGATCAATTTTGAAATCTACTAGTTCTAATTCCCCTAATCCAGAACCGATATCAATTTTTTGGGCAAATAATTGTTGTTTTTTATTTGAATAAGTAAAGCAACCTCCCATTTGAGGAGGTAAATCATGAGCATGAGTGTGAAAATCTCCTTGTGTCCCTCTATATTCCTCAAGCTTTTCAAGATTTTTAAGCCATTTATTTATAAAAGGGTGCTCTTCTCTCAATGAATATCCTTTGTAGTAAGCCAATGAGGCATTCATCCTTTCAACATATGGAATAAAAATTACATCTGCTGAACCAGGCTTTTCACCATTTTTTGTAGAGATTGGTGTGAGCCATACGGAAGCATTTTTATCGATTTCTTTTTCAAATTTTTTGGCAACATTTTTGAAATTCTCTTTCTTTTGTTCTTCTTGTGCTTGGAAAAGAGAGTTGCGACATAACCAGTTACACCATGATGAAAATAGTTCTCTTTCAAGTCTCCTATGCTCTAAGACTTTCTTCTCATTTAGAGATTGACCTAAAGGACCATAAATTTCTTCTAACACAAATAGGATCTCATCACTTTCTGTGATTACATGATTTTCAATCTCTATTGCAGGGAGCATTCCTGAGGGCACTTTTTTTAAATACCATCGTTCCTTTTCTCCGTAGCAACGCATTGTGACTTTTTTAATCCGGTAAGGAATTTTTTTAAGCTCTAACCAAATCCAGACTTTTTGGCAATAAGGACACCAAGCATGATTGTCTCTGTAAAGAGTAACAATTGCCTCGGACTCATTTTTATTAAAAAGACGAAGTGAGGAATATGGGTTGTTTACCCCATTGATTTGATCAATGGGATCAGCTGTATATATTGCTAATTCTTCCCAACTCATTGCATTTCTGGTTGGATTCATTTATTTCAACGAGAATAGAGAAATAATACTAGGTTGCAAAATTGAAAAGTTCTTTTGATTTAATTGTCATTGGTGCAGGATCAGGTGGATTAGCTGCTGCAAAGAAAGCAGCCAGTTATGGAGCATCTGTAGCGATCGTCGAGGGCGATCTTGTCGGCGGAACATGTGTGATAAGAGGTTGTGTCCCTAAAAAATTATTAGTTTGTGGCTCTTCTTTCTTAGAGAGTTTTTTGTCTGCACCATCTTATGGTTTTGATTTTGATAATTTAAAGATCAAGTCAGAGACTTTATTAGCTAATGTTCGAAAGGAAGTGCAAAGACTGAATGAATTACACGAGAATTTTCTAAATAAGGCTAATGTTGAACTTTTTAAAGGTTGGGGTGAGTTTAAAAATTCAAATTGTATTGCAATTAAAAATCGAATAAATGGAGAGATTTTAAATGAACTTTATGGAGAAAGAATTTTGATTGCAGTTGGAGGTAGACCTAAAAGACCAAGTATCGAGGGGGCATCTTTAGGTTGGACAAGTGATGATATGTTTCTTCTGAAAAGCTTTCCGAAAAAAATTACAATTGTTGGTGCAGGCTATATCGCTTGCGAATTTGCATGCATATTGCACGGTTTAGGTGTTGAGGTTACACAATTAGTTCGAGGTGATCGGATTTTAAGAGGATTTGACTTTGAACTTTCTTCAGCATTAACCGAGGCAATGAAAAATAAAGGAATTAACATAAACTTCGGTGAAAATATTTCTTCACTAAAAGGAACTCCTGGAGCTTTAATTGTAAAAACAAAAGCAGGTAAAGAGTTTGACTCGAATGGATTGCTTTTTGCTACTGGCAGAGAGCCATTCCTAGAGGGGTTGAAGCTAGAAGCAGCGGGTATAGAAATTCTTGAAAATAAAATTAAAGTTGATAGTAAGAATAAAACAAATGTTTCTAATATCTTTGCTATTGGAGATGTAACTGACAGGATTAACTTGACACCTGTCGCAATTGATGAAGGTAGAAAGTTTGCTGATAGAAATTATGGCGAATCAGATCATAAGGTTAACTATGATTTTGTTCCTTATGCTGTATTTAGTCAGCCTGAAATAGCTTCTGTGGGCATGACTGAAGAGAAGGCTATCCAATCGATTGGGAAAGATAGCATAAAAGTATATAGATCAATATTTAGACCCTTATCTAAATCATTGCCAAAGACTGGTTCTAAATGCATTTTAAAGCTAATAGTCGGTAAAAATAACAATAAAGTTTTGGGATGTCATATGATTGGTGATAATGCATCTGAGATTATTCAAATGGCATCAATCTCACTAATTCTAGGAGCTAAAAAATCTGATTTTGATAATACAATGGCGTTGCATCCTACAATAGCCGAGGAATTCGTGACAATGAG
>CACPLK010000011.1 GCA_902634795.1 uncultured Prochlorococcus sp.
TCAATCAAATTCTTACGATTAAAATTACTTTTAAATAAACCTTTTAAGTCTGGAATTTCTATTTCTAATATTTCTTTTTTCCAATATTCTTCAACAATTTCATTGATTAGTGATTTTGAATCTTTTTCGATGGTTGGGTTTAAATTATTTCCATTCTCAATAGCTTCTCTACGAAGTGTTTTACTGCAAAATCCATGAATTGTTGTGATATCTGCAGTGTCAATTCTCTCTAATGCTTCCAAGAGTAGAGATGCTATATATAAACCTCTTTCTTTAGATGTTATATTTAATTCGACCCATTCATTTAATACATTGTCAACTTGATAGGGTTTTGTGTTTGTATTTATTGATTCAATTATTTTTAAAGCAAGAATTAATCTTTCAATAATTCTTGCTTTTATTTCTGATGCTGTCGCTTCTGTAAAGCTAACAACTAGTATTTCGTTTATTGAATATTCTTTTTCAGTTAATAACCTTAGGACAAGGTGAGAAAGAGAAAATGTTTTCCCTGTTCCAGCACTTGCTTCTATTAGACGCATTCCATTTGATAAAGAATATTTATTTGCTTGAAACAATTCTATATTAGTCATATTTATTTCATAGGTATAATAATAAAATAAGAACTAAGCCTTTCGCTTTCTATTATTCCTTGATATTGATGGTTTAAATTTCTTATAATTAACATTTAGGATCTCCAGTCTAAATATTTTAGTTTTTTTATAATAGCTGGTACTTTATTGATATAATTTTTGTATTCAGGAAATTTAATCTTCAACCTTTCTTCTTCCTTTAAGGCTTTTATTTTTAAAATGTAAGCTAATAATATTAGTAGAGATAGATGTATTAGACTCAATGAAAAAATAAATATTCCTAAGGAAATATATAATAATCCCTTATAAATTGGGTGCCGAACAATTTTATATGAATTATTTTCTATCAGACTTGATTCATTCATTGGATAAGGTAGCGGAGTTAGATTTTCTCCTAAATCTATTAATGCTTTAATTACAATGAATAGACCTAGAATTGAAATGCCTAATCCAAGAATTATACACAAAGTATGTATCGAAAATGGTATTTGCTTTATTTCTGGGTAGGGAGGTATTAAATGTAGGAGAATTAATACTATTTGAGAAAATAAATACCACTCTCCTTTTGAATTATTAAACAGACCTTGCTTACTAAATCCCCATTTTGATAAGAGAGATATAATATCCTTTAAGAGATTGCTTTTAAACTTCATTTTAGTTCTAGTTAGTTAGTTAGTTAGTTAGTTAGTTAGTGTTTTTTTGGATTGGTTCATAGAGACTCATTAATACATCATTAAATGATTCAAAGTTTAAAAAAGTAGAGGCTTTGCATTTTTTGCCAAAACAAAGTTCCATTGCTAGCGTCTCTCTTTCTCCTTGAATATATAAATCACCTTCCCATTTCTTTTGAAATAAATCTTGCTCATTCTTATTATTGTCTTTTACAGCAAGTGCATAGTCCAGCCCACTTTCTGGTGGTATGGGCCAACAATTATTTCTTCCTGCGGTTGCTAATTGATGTATTTGTCTTAAAATTTTTCTCGCCTCTTTCGTATTGATTGGTAAAATCTCCTTGCTTACTTCGAATTGAATTTGCTTTCTATAATCAGTTTTTTTAGAAATTATCAGTGTTTTATAATTAAATGAACTATTTGCAGATAAATATAAATGATTTAGCCATCCATTCATAAGAGTTTTATATTTTAAATTTCCAACTTCAATCTGTATTAAATTCTTCCCTCCAAAGTAAAATTCACCCTCTAACTCTTGCATCTTAATACTCCTTTTCGTGACTTGCCCTGTAGCGTATATTGCGGATATTAAATTATTCCATCTCTCCTGAAGAAGTTCCTTCTCTATTAATCCAGAGCCTTTTGGAGGGAAAACACCTTTGCCAGAATAGTTTTCATCCCAGTAATTTGAGTTATTTTTTATATCCTTAATATTTAAGAGATCACTACTGTCCAGTCGATGTTTAAGAAGTTTATATCTTTCTAATTCTGAAAGCTCGAGAAAATCATTATCTTCAATAAGATTGACAAATTCCCTTGATTGGATTTCGTGTTCTTTTAACCATGTTATTTGAGGATTGAGTAACCATTCTTTGGTTTTCTCGAAGGAATAAGATTTTAATTCGCTTATGTTTATTTCTTTCCATTTTAGCGGTAATGCTAGTGAGATATTTTTAGTCGGGATTGCTTTTTCAAGCCATTCTCTAGCTTCTAGATATTTCCTATCACAACTCATGATTTGTGAATTTTCGGTTTTTATAAAGTTAAAATGATCAAGAGGATTTGCTGGTGGCTCAATGAGAATCTCTTGAAAGGTATTGGCTCCTAATTTAATTTTTAAGTAATTCAGCCATTGTTGAATAGGGCTTGGAGGTTCAAGGTCTTCTCCTGTCTTTTCATCTTTTGAATTCCAAGAAACCAAAAGATTTTGACGAGTTGAGATTAAAGCTTCTAACAATGAATAGCGGTCTTTATCATATTGATTTGGATCTCCAAGCTCTCTTTTCCTTTCTAGAAGATTAAAACTTCTTCTATTTTCTATTCTTGGAAAAGTTCTACTTTCTAGTCCCATGATGATGATAATTTGATGAGGAATTGCTCTCATTGGTTCTAAGGCACTGATCGTAATTTTCCCTGTCCTATGACCAAATTTGCCATTTGTAGAACTTAATGCTTTGACGATAATGTCTTTGACTACTAGACAATCAATTTCTAGTTCACAATTAGCTGTAATGAGACCCCAATTATTAACAACAGTTAGTAGTTGTTGCTCTTCCCATGCCCATTCTCCACCATCTCCAAATAAATCCTTTATTAGCGATGTTATAAGTTTTATCCATTCTTTACATGAACGTTTACTGCGAATCGCATCGATATAATTGCAAAGTTTTGAAAGTATACCCCAAGCTTTGATAAACTCTGTACTTGAAATATTCTCGGAATAAGGGGAGATATTGCTTATTCCATTAATTGGATTATCTGGTAAAATAAGACCAAGTAGAAACCTTTCTAGACACCAACATAGGCTATGAGTTTCTTCCCCAAATCTTTCTGAGGAATCAAGTCCCCAAGTAAAGCCAGCGGATTGAAGGCTTTTGATTATGTCACTGACCTCTTCAATACTTATATTTTGTTGCGTTCGTAATGCTGGATTAGTTAATATGTTTTCAAAAATTGATGCGGTTAGACGAGATGTAGAAACCTCTAACAGATTTAACACAAAATGTATTAAACCTACTTTATCTTTTTGACTTTTATCTGTGATTACCCAGGGTAGCTGTGTAGTATTGTGATCTATATTATTAAACACTGAGGTAATTATTGGTGCATAGCTATCAACTTGTGGTGTCATTATTAAAATGTCTCTGGGCTGAATTTTCTTGTCATTGCTGAAGAGTTGTAATATATGGTCCCGTATCAATTCCACTTGTCGATACTTTCCTGGAGATTTAAGGAAAAGGAGTGATTTGTCAGATTTTTCTTTAGTTAAAGTACTTTTACTTTTTGTGGATAACAATTCTTGTTGTAGTTGTTCTAATAAATTTGGTTTGTTCCCTTTATTAGTGGCGATATCTGCTGTAAGAGAAAAAATATCTTCCTCGTTTCTCTCTCCCAATTGATATTCACCACTCCCTTCTAGTAACTGTTGATATTCAGCCCCCATCCGTCCAAGGAAGGCTTCAAGTCTTGGAGATTCTAGTAACCATTGCCTATCGGGAGGAGTATTCCATGTGTTTCTAAATTGCAGTCTTCTTGCTTCACATCTTTGCCAAAGATCATTGCAAGGGGAAATTATATAAATTTTAATATTTATTATTTTTGAAAATGCTTGAATTAAATCGATTTGCAATGGTGCCAGACTACTAACTCCATAGATGTATAGATTTTTTGGATAATCTAGTTTAGAAATATTATCTTTCTTTAAACATTTAATAGCTTTTTCGACTTGGATGCAGAACGGATCTTTGTTTATCTTTTTATATAATAAATTAAATAATATTTCTTGCCAAAGGATATTTTTATTAACACTGATTTCTCTAGAATTTTTATTCGATTTCTTGCTTAACCATTGCTTGATAATTTCTGGTCTATAAAGAATGTAATCATCAAATGTCTCTGCAATATTGTTTGCTAGATCCCATGAATTCATATTGATTTGCGCATTTTCTTTATCGCTTATTTTTAGCCAGGAACTAATTACTTTGGCTTCTTCCTCTTTCATTAACTCTGGTAATAATTCTAAAATATTCCAAACAAGTTGATTCTTTTCCCATGGATCTTTTTCATCAGGATCAATACCAATAATTCTCTTAACTAATCTTTTTAAATATGTACCAGGGAAAGGGTATTTAACTAATGCATTGATATTATTAATTATTGAAAGTTTTTCACTTAGCCATCTGCCTGTTGGCCATGTACTTACGATAATATTAACTTCGTCTGTTATTTCAGGAGGGTTTAATCGAAGTTCCTGCCCCAGTATCTCTGCTAACCATTCTGCTTTATTACTTCGATAAATTGTTAGCAAGAGTCAAAATGCGATTTAAAAATATTTTTAAAGTAAGAAGTTGTCTTTTCTTGGATTGATAATTAGGCTTTTCATTTCTTTTACTGCTTGAGATAGACCTACTGAAAGGGCTCTAGAAATAATTGTATGGCCAATATTTAATTCTTCAATCCCTTCAATATGGGCAATCGGTTCAACGTTTTGATAGGTCAATCCATGTCCTGCATTTACTCTCAAACCATATGTTTTTGCTTTGGCTGTGCTTTCTTTAAGAATGGATAATTCCAAACTTCTTGCCTTGTTTTTTGTGATGGCATATTTACCTGTGTGCAGTTCAATCCAGGCGGCTTTTACTTCAGCACAAGTTTCTAATTGAGCCTGGACTGGATCAACAAAAAGACTAACTGGAATATCCTCATCTGATAGACGTTGGATTATTTCCTTTAATTTATTTTTGTGTTTAATGACATCAAGCCCCCCTTCTGTAGTGACTTCTTCCCTTTTTTCAGGAACCAATGTAACCATATCTGGTTTGAGATTAAGTGCTATTGAAGTCATTTCTTCAGTTGCAGCCATTTCCAGATTTAGTCGAGTATGCACAGTCTCTTTTAGAAGACTTAGATCTCTATCTTGAATATGCCGTCTATCTTCTCTTAAATGAACTGTTATACCGTCAGCACCACCTAATTCGGCTAAAAGAACCATTTTTACTGGGTCAGGTTCAAATGTCTTACGAGCTTCTCGGACATTTGCTATGTGATCAATGTTTACGCCAAGACTTGCCATAGGTATTTAAAATATAGTTTGATTGTATTCATCAAAAGCAAAATAAGGTTTAGCCGCTGGAGTAACTGCCCAGTCCAACCATAAATAATAAAGCTTTCGGAGTTAACTTCATTACATAGTTTGTTAAAGAGGGATTTTTTGCCCCTTCTTCATAGAGAAAAAAAAATATGCCTTGGGGTTGATCCTTTCTGGAGTCGATTAGCTATGTTTGCTACGCAAGATTTTGCGTTGAACAATTTTTTTCGGAGAAGAATAGTTATTGGTGGAGAAAATTTACCTTTAAATGGATCTGTTGTACTTGCTCCAACTCATAGATCTAGATGGGATGCTTTGATGTTGACTATGGCTGCTGGGAGAAGGATTACAAATAGAGATTGTAGATACATGGTCACCCGATCAGAAATGAGAGGGTTACAAGGTTGGTTCTTAAACAGGTTGGGTTGTTTCCCAATTGATCAAGGAAGACCTTCTTTAACTACCCTTAGATATGCAGTGGATTTGTTGATCTCAAGTCAGCAATTAGTTGTTTTCCCAGAAGGAAAGATAAATCGACTTGGCGAGCCTGTGAAATTGAAAAAGGGTTTGATTCGCTTAGCTCAACTAGCGTCTAACAAAGGATTGGAAATAAAAATTGTTCCAGTCGGTTTGGCTTACAGCGATGTTATCCCGAAGTTTTTTGGATCTGCATCAATTTGTTTCTCCAAACCAATAATTATTTCGAAGGATTTTAAGAAATCTACAAATGACTTTAATATTGAACTTTCCGAAAGTATGAGAAGTGCTGAACAATCGGCTTTGTTAGCTGTTGGTAGAAGATAATATGATTTTACAAAGTCGAATCTTTAGCACTCACATCGAATTTATTTTTTCCAAATTCACTTTAATTCCTTATTTGAAAATGATCACAGCCCAAGAAGTTACTCTTTTAATTAAGCAATCCCTTCCCGATGCTCAAATTGATGTGAAAGATATGGGTGGTGGTGATCATCTTGAAGTCAATGTTATATCTGAAGAATTCTCTGGCCTATCTCTTGTGCAACAACATCAACTTGTTTATGGTGCTTTAAAAAATGAATTGAAAACTGAAACAATTCATGCTTTGGCCTTGAAAACCTCAACTCCTCAATAACTTCTCAGATATGGATTCTACAACTCGTTCAAAAATTGAACTTTTAATTAATTCAAAACCAATATTTGTTTTCATGAAGGGTAATAAGTTGATGCCACAATGTGGTTTTTCCAACAATGTTGTTCAAATTCTTAATTCCTTGGGAATGAGCTTTGATACTTTTGATGTACTTTCTGATATGGAAATTCGAGAAGGAATTAAGGAATTTTCAAATTGGCCAACAATACCCCAAGTTTATGTGAAGGGTGAATTTATTGGAGGCTCTGATATTTTGATAAGCATGTATAACTCTGGGGAATTGAAAGAAAAATTAGAAATTGCACTTGCTTCATAACTTGTTACTTTTTTGATTATATCTAGGCTTCTTTTTGGAAAAAGAGGTTATTAATATCTCCATCCGGACCAATAAAGCTTGAAGGATCCATGATCCATCTATCAATTAATGCTTCTAATTTCTCTTGATCCCTAGAGCCTAATCTCTTGCAATTCCTGAGTGAATGCAAATATCCATCTGCATAGATCCTAAGCTCAGAAGGGCTGTGGTAACGACTTGTTAGCTCCTGACAGGCATCACAAATTGATTGGAAGTGTTTTATTGCTTCTGCAGTATCAAAAGATGTCATGGTTTGCTAAGACACAGACTATTCTTGTTAGTCAGCGAACAGTTTGCTTTAATATCTTCTCCAGTCTAAGGGTCTACATTTACGACTTGTGACATTAATACCTGCAGATCAGCTCCCAACTGAGCAAATTCAAGGATCCACCTCGGGTTCATCTCCTATTCAATCAACAACGCAATCACCTTCAAAGGTGCTTGTTGTAGAACCTCATCCAACTCTCAGAACTGTTTTGGTTCAGAGGCTCAGGCAAGATGGACAGCTTGCCGCAGCAGTAGGTTCTGCTGAGGAGGCAGTTGATCTTTGTCGGGATCAATCACCAGATTTATTAGTTAGTGCAGAGATATTGGAAAAAAGTTCAGCCCTTCGACTTGCACAACAGTTGGGCTGTTCAGTGATTGTTCTAACAGCAAGAACCGGAGTTGAACCTGTTGTGGGACTTTTAGATGATGGGGCTGATGATGTTTTAAGGAAACCTTTTGGCCTAGAAGAATTAGCTGCTAGATGCAGAACACTACTTAAACGAGGAAGAATTGGTTTACAGGAACGTGTTGCGGTTGGTCCACTTGAAGTTCATCTTCTTCTTAGACAGGTAACTTTGCGAGAAAAACCTGTAGAACTAAGCCCTAGGGAATTTGCTCTGTTATGTGCCTTATTGATGCCACCAGGCATGGTAAGAAGCCGTCATGAGCTACTTCGTATGGCTTGGCCTCCATTTAGCGGTGGCCCTCGTTCGGTTGACACTCAGGTTTTGACACTGAGAAGAAAACTAGAACAAGCAGGCCTTGGTGACGGTGGAGGAATTACAACTGTTCGCCAGCAAGGTTATCGATTTAGTCTTGATAACCTGCCTTCGTAGCTTTTGGTAATTCTTTAGAATTTAGTCTGGAAGTTCCCATTTGTTCATACCAAGCTTTGCTCCTATTTTGTGAGCACAGGCATAGCCGCTAAAGGCCACTGCATTTAATCCTTGACCGGGGAAAGAAGAATCACCAACACAATAGAGTCCTTTTATCTTTGTAGTATTAAACGGCATAGGAAGAAGACCAGGTAATCTCATTGAAGGTATTGGCCCATAACTGCCTTTGTTCCTAGCAAGAAACCTTTTATGTGTTCTTGGACTACCTATCTCCTTGTGTGAAATGTTTTGACTGAGGTTTGGAAATAATTTTTCTAACTTAGATATAAGTTTATCTCCATCTTCTTTTTTCTTGTCAAGATATTCTTTGTTGCTTAATCCCTCCCAATATTCCATGGAGGAAGGTGTAAAGGCATGAACAATATGGCTATCAGAAGGAGCCAATGATGGATCTAATAGAGTAGGAATTGATAGAAAAGTAACTCCTTGTTCATGTTCCATTTCTTCCCATGTATCGAGAAGCAAGTGATGGCAATGTGTATTTGAAGGAATTGAGTCTTTATTTACTCCCAAATGTAGTGATAAAAATGAAGGAGAAGGGATGTATCTGTTTTTCCATTTTGTCTCGGGTGTTGGAGTTTTCTCAGGCTCCACAAGTGGATCATTGATTCCTTGGCCACCAAATGTATCCCATCTTGTGGCATTAGAGACTATTGTTTTACCAAAAAATTCTTCACCATTATCTAATGAAACACCTATTGCCTGCCCGTTCTCAAAAATTATTTTTTTAACTTTAGCTCTATATCTAATTTCTCCATTGAAATTCTCGATTCCTTTCACTAACTTTTCTGCAATAATACCAACACCTCCTTTTGGATAGTTAATACCCCCATAATGTCTATCAGAAAAGACCATTCCTGCATTTATCATAGGTGTTAAGTCGGCGGGCATGACTGACCAGCAAAAACATTCAATATCTATAAATTTTAAAAGTGCGGGGTCTTTGATATATCTTCTAGCAACATCTCCGGCATTAACCGGTAACCATCTAGCTAGCCCTAGGCATGAAAAGGGGGATTTGAAAAATACTTTCATTAGATATCCTGGGTCCTCTATTGAAAGTAAAGGCATCGAATTTAGACAATTAAATACATCCCAACATGTTTCGTAGAAATGTTTTATTCCTTTCTCTTCATGAGGAAACAAATCAATTAGCTTAGTAATAAATTTTTTATAATCTCTATCAACTGTAATTTTTAATTGATTAGGTAGATGATATGCCAGTTGTGTTGGGTCAGGAATCGTTTCACATGTTTGTCCAACATCTTTAAGAGCTCGCGTGAGTAAATTCGTATACCCTTTTTCACCAAAGCCAAAAATCATTGATGCTCCAACATCAAAAGTAAATCCTTTTCTTTTAAATGAACCACCACTTCCTCCAGGGATTTTATACTGTTCCAGCACAAGTACTTTTGCACCCTTGCTTGCTAGTTGACTTGCAGTCACTAATCCACCAAGACCAGAGCCTATGACTATCGAATCCCAGTTTCTAGAAGCTTTAGTTTCGTTTGTTAATTGAGTCATAATTTGTAAAAAATTTCTAAATGGTCGTGTGAGAAAATTTTTTATCTAATAATTTTTCTCTCAACTCTTTAATTTGGCTCAGAGCCCTATTTCTATATACTTTGTATCGTTCACGTTTGTTGTGAACTCTATTATCGAGTTCAGGTAGTAATCCGAAATTGGCTGGCATAGGTTGAAAGTGTTTTTTATTTTGAACTCGTAAGCTTGCTTGACTATTGCTGACAAAGTTTGTCAATGCTCCAATCATGGTAGACGATGGCAAAGTAATTGTATTTAAACCCTTTGCTAACAATGCTGCGTTAGTTCCAGCCAACCAACCTCCAGCAATAGCAGCAGCATACCCCTCTGTACCAGTGAGTTGTCCAGCCGCAAATAAAGTTTTTCTATTTATGAACTGCAGTGTTGGCTCTAATAGCTTTGGAGATTCAAGAAAAGTATTTCTATGCATGACACCCAAACGAATAAATTCTGCATTGGACAATCCAGGAATCATCCTAAATACACGTTTTTGCTCTCCCCATTTTAAATTTGTTTGAAAACCAACGAGATTCCATAGTTTACCTGCCTTATCTTCTTGTCTTAATTGAACGACAGCGTGAGCTCTTTTAAGCCTTCGGAGGCTTTTGTCGTTAACATCACCCCATCTTGGATCCCATAGGCCTATTGGCTTTAATGGACCAAAACGCATAGTCTCAAGCCCTCTTTTCGCTAGCTCCTCTATAGGAAGACAGCCTTCAAAAAAAACAGCTGATTCTTTTTCAAAATCCTTTAATTTAGTTTGTTCAGCATTGATCAACTCAGAGTGGAATTTTAAATATGATTCTTCATTCATCGGACAATTAAGGTAATCAGCATCACCTTTGTCGTATCTACTTGCACGAAATGCTGATGAAAAATCAATGCTTTCGCCAGTAATTATTGGGCTAGCAGCATCAAAAAAATGACATTCATTTTCTCCTGTAAATTGTTTTATGTCTTCAGCCAGCGATTCGCTAGTTAGAGGACCGGTTGCCAAAATTGTTATTTGCTTTTCATTTGGTAGACACGGACATTCATCTCTAATGATTCTTATTAGGGGATGAGAGGAAAGTTCTTTTGTTATTGATAGGCTGAATTGACTTCTGTCTACTGCAAGTGCTCCTCCTGCTGGAACAGAGTGTTGATCGGCTTTGGCGATGACAACAGATTCTAAATTTCTCAACTCTTCTTGTAGAAGCCCTGCTGCTCTATCACTACTAAGCGCTCCAAAGCTGTTACTGCAAACTAATTCTCCAAAATCTGATGAGTGGTGAGCTGGGGATTTCTTCTTTGGGCGCATTTCAAAGAGAGTTACTTTTATTCCTGCGCTTGCTACTTGCCATGCTGCCTCTGATCCTGCAAGGCCAGCACCTATTACCGTTACGGATGGATATTCTTTCAAACTGTTGTGTTTTTCTTTTTAGAAGCTTAATAAAATAATATTCTCATGTCCCTCAACTCTTTATTAAGACTTTAGAAATATCTAAAAAATCAATGAGGAAGGAAAAAAAAATTCTTTTTATTGTTTTTTAGTCCTCAAAAAGGAACATTAAGGTCATTAATGCTTCGGCAACATGATATTTTTCATATTGGACTACTAATATTGTTCTATTAGGGGTCGCTAGCTCAGTGGTAGAGCATCCGGCTTTTAACCGGCTGGTCCTGAGTTCGAATCTCAGGCGACCCATTTTTTTTAGTCTTTCTCTAGATAAAATGAAGTGATTACTACTTCTGAAATTTTTGAAGAATTATTTTTATTGGGCCCTTTTATTTTTCTGTTTTACATCAGTCAACGCTGGGTTGAATAAGTTTACTTATTTGATGGTTTTTGAAGATTGGCTTATTGAGAGGAAGGTTGATTTAACTATTAATGAGATAAAATGCAGAGCCTCAATACCTTCGAATGCAAATTGGTTTGGGGCGCGTGTAAGACTAGGTTCCAATAATGAATTGATAAAACCTATATGGATATCTGTTGAGGCTGACCAAGTGATAGATTCAAAATTAACTAAAATCAAAAAACTTTTGTATGATTGCAGATCTGGTCTTCTTTTCCTTCCTGAAAATCTATAAAGGTTAAGGACCAATGTGTTGATGAGAGTATAAATACTTTCTCAAAATGAATTTTATTGCTGAATTAAAAAAGTATTAATTATTTTAGTATGAAAAAACTGACGGTTGGCGCTGCTATTGCAATAAACATATCTTTGTATATTTGGGCATTAATTGAATTACCTTTTAATTTTTAACCAGTCAATAAAGGCCACCAATTTTATTCCAATGTTTAACTTCTTAAAGTTCTAAAAAATTTTTTAGATTTTATTTATTCTTCTAATGATTGAAAGTACGAAGAATTACTAGGTATGAAATAATTTATTTTTAGTTTTTGTATTCTAAAGCACTTTTTTAAATTTCATTTTTTTTTGCTTTCTCAATCCTTTTTTTTTACCTGAAGCGGTTAGGGTCTTTATAAGGTAATAAATACCTCTTTGTCTTATGGAATGGGGGCATGGTTAAGAAATCTTCTTCAATTACAAAATCAAATTCTAATTGGCTATGGAGGTGGGCAGAACCTGAAAGTGAACTTTCAGTAATCCCAAAATCAAAAACTAAACGTTTAGCTCAGCAGGCAAAGTTAGCAAATGTTGATGCGGAGAGAGCGGTTAGTCGCGCATACCAAATTGAATTATCTAGAACAAAGGCAATCGGAGAGGCGATGTTTAAGTCTGGCAAAGCATTAAGGTTTACTCTTTCTAGTTCTGGAAGGCAGTTAATCCTAAGAACGCAGGCAGCACGAAGGCAATTTGAACCTGGTTTTAGGAATAAAAAATAATTCTCAGATAGAATAAAAGCTAAATCAAAATAAAAAATGCAGCTTTATATAGTTACCTGGAAATTCGAATCATCTGAGGATCAAAATTATTCATCCGAAGCATTAGTAGATTATGTCGAAAGTGGAAAATCTGAGGATCTTATTGATGGCTATGAGAGAATTGCATGGGCTCATACCCCCCAAGATGGAACAGGAGTGATCATTTGCAGAGCTTCAAGTGCATCAATCCTATTTAAGGTTTTTGGACCTTGGAGAGACAAATATGGAATGACTTGGGAGTATAAACCTGCCTTAACCACTGAGGAGTTTGTTAGTTTAATAAAAGAAAAATAGATATAATTTGTCTGTATTTCTAAGATTTAATTTATATAAAAAATAAACTTCTGTCTAAAAAACCTTCAAGATTGTGCTAATCAACTTAGTCTTTTAAAATTATCAGTGAATTTAATGATAACTCATTTTTTCTTTGCCTTGACAGCTAGCGAAATGGGTCTCAGTCCTTCAATAATAGCCTTAATATTAGTTTCATCTATCGTTTTTATTGTTGGCTTTGCAAAAAGCTCAAGAGAAAATGAATACAAAAAATTGATGGATTCATTTATTGAAAGGAAAGAGGAATCTGATTGATTTATTCATATTAGTAAGAAGATCTTCTTACTAATATGAATTCTCTTATCTAATAGGGCAGGATGGTAGAAGCGTAGTTTTGAAATTGAACAATTTTTTAGCAAAGGATAGAATTGTCTCGCCCTCACGAGATGTTCTTGCCGGTCTTGTAGTTGCATTCGCAATGATTCCAGAGGCGATAGCTTTCTCTGGAATTGCAGGTGTTGATCCAAGAGTTGGATTGTTTGGTGCTTTTTTGCTTTCTGTCACCCTCGCAATATTTGGGGGCAGAATGGCGATGATCACCTCGGTAACTGGTTCAACTGCTCTTTTGATGACTGGTATTGTTCAACAAGGCGAAAATATTAGCCCTGGTCTTGGTCTTCAATACCTATTAGCTGCTGGATTGCTTACGGGAGTTCTTCAGATCGCTTGGGGCTATCTAAGGCTTGCACATCAGATGAGATTCGTACCTCAACCTGTTATGGATGGCTTCGTGAATGGTTTGGCTATATTGATCTTTCTTGCTCAATTGCCTCATTTGGGGATTGACTTGGCGCATTCTGCGCAAGTAGTTACGGCAACACAAGTACCAGCAGTATGGGGATTGACCGTGCTTACGTTGTTGATTATTTATTTGCTGCCAAAAATTACTAAGATTTTGCCTTCAGCATTGGTAGCCATTTTTATTTGTACTGCGATTTCTATTGGATTTAGATTAAATGTTCCTACTGTATCGAATTTAGGAATTCTTCCAAATGGATTGCCTGGCTTTGGTTTTCCAAAAGTACCGTTTAATTTTGAAACGCTTGGTTTGATATTGCCAACAGCTTTAGCAATTTCCTTGGTAGGTCTTATGGAGACATTTCTCACTCAAGATATCCTTGATGATATGACTGATAAAAGTACAAATAAAAATGTTGAGGCTCGAGGGCAAGGTATAGGCAATATTGTTAGTTCTCTTTTTGGAGGTATGGCTGGATGCGCTTTGGTTGGGCAATCGGTTATGAATGTGGGATATGGGGGAAGAACTCGCCTTTCAACATTAAGTTCGGGGGTTTGTTTAATAATAATGATTCTTGCTGCTAAAGATTGGGTGAATCAAATACCAATGGCGACATTGGTTGGTGTAATGATAATGATTGCAATAAATACTGCTAATTGGACCTCCATAAGAGATATACGCCGTATCCCTCGTAGTGATAGTTCAGTTATGATTCTCACTGTATTCGTAACTGTTATTACACATAATCTAGCCCTGGGACTTCTTTCAGGCGTTGGACTTGCCGCAATATTATTTAGTAGAAAGGTTGCAAAAGTTATTAAGGTTGAGTCTTCGTTGAATAGTAAAGAACACAGAGTTTATAAAGTTAAAGGCCAATTATTCTTTGTTAGCAGTATTTACTTTAGGCAAGGATTTGAACTTCACGAACATCCTAAAAAAATTACTATCGATATGGCCGAAGCTCATATTTGGGATCAAAGTGGTGTAACGGTTCTTGACCAAGTAATTAGGAAAATAAAATTAGGGGGATCTATAGTAGAAGTTATTAATTTAAACGATGAAAGCTTGAATTTATTTTCTCGAATAGGACAAGCTTCAGAAGCTGGAGGAAGAGGAGGCGAATTTAAATCTGCTCATTAAATTTTTCTAATCATTTACTTGAAGTTTCTGTAGATTTTTTGAAAAGCTTGTATCAAAGGCTTGTAAGGATTCATTTCCATTTTACTAAACTTTGTAATTTTTGTTTCTATGAACTTATAAGCCAGACCTACAACTAATCAAGCTTCATATCTCATGATCATATATGGTATAAGTTTTTCTTATGTATATCCCGTTTTCTTATGTCAACAAATTCTTTTCATTGATCTTTACTTTTAAGTTTGGTTATGGATTTTGAAGAATTTTTCTATTTGTATTTTGAAGTGATAAAAAAATCCATCAAGCTTAATCACTTGATGGATTGGGTTTTGTTAGAGAATTAGATTTAGAGATAGATTTTGAAAATCTATAATATTTTTAATTAGGAAATTTAGCTAATAGATTTGACTAAAAGCTATATCCCTAAGCTTCTGAATCAAATTTTGATAGATTTGGTCCAGCAATTACACCAACTAGTCCAAAAAGAACAAGGGATAAAACACCGACGATTGTTGCTGAGAGGCTTCCTCCTCCCAAAGCAAAGGTTAAGAATGGCAAATGAAGCATTTTTTTTTAGATGCAGGTATATATATAAACCTAAAATTGCCCAAATTTAATGAAGTTGTAGCACCTTGATAAATTCAGACATTTTTAAAAGGCTTTAGAGAGAGTTAAGCGGTAGGAAAATTGTCTGGGAACATTGAATCCAACTCGTCTTTAGTTGCCTTTGATTCCCACTTAAGCCAATCCTTTACTCCATTAGGCTTAACTGTTTGAGCGCTACGAGCCGCAAAAATAATTACATGAAATGGAATTACAATCGCAAAGAAGAAAAAATGAAGTAAGTACAGATCCCAAGGGATACCCTGGTAACCATAATCAGGGAAAAATATTGCAGTAATAAAAGGAATAGCCATGTTGTTCAAATTTTTTACTGCATTAATCATTATCCATAAAGGATGAATTCTTTCGATAAGGTCGGATATTTTAACTTCTAGAAATGCTAATGATTTTGTAAACCCATCAGATAATGACCTCATCATTCGGTCTGAAATTTAATTGTTGATTAGTAATCGGTCTAATAATTTAATCGAGAATATTTAATCTTCTGATAAATTCTATAGCTATTAATAACAAAAATTTCTAAAAAATTATAATTATTAAATATAAATTAGTCTTTATAAAAATCTCTAAATATTTAATCAATAAAGCTTTCTATAAATTTAACTAGCATGAAACTAAAATAGATACTTATAATTGTCCAAGTCGGGAGAATTATATTCCATGCTTTTTGATGCTTTAAAAGGATAATCTTATCTAAAAGATAAGCACCTGTGATGGGGATGCAAATTAATAACGTCATTTTTAAAAATATCTCAATAAAAGCTAGTGCTGCTATTGGGTTTATTAGCCATGCTATTAATATTCCACTTAGTAAGTATCCACCATATTGTCCAAGTTTCTTTATCATCATCAACTGATTGTCTTTTCGTTAGATTAACTCATTATATCTAAATAATACTAATAATACTTAAAGATTTTTATTTGATGACTTGTTTTTAATATTAATGAAAGGGTTATATTTTCCTAATAATTACTAAGATTATAAAATTATATATACAGGTGAGCATCGAATAAATAAAAAACTTCTTTAAATAAGTTAATCCTTTAAATCTTTAGGCTTTGGGTAGAGTTTTTTAATTGCGTCAGCTTGACTTTTTTCCTTTTTCTTAATCTGCTTTAATTCATTAATCCTTCTGACTAAAATTCCTGGAATAAACCAAATAACTATTATTAGGGAAAAAATAAAAATCGGATTATTTATTGTCATATTAAGTAAAACACTTTTCAATAAAAGGAAATATGAAGTATTAATGAAAGTTAGTTGATAGTACATTTCTAGTAGATAACAGAATTTCTATTATTTTTATAGTTTAATTTATATCGTTCAATCATCTTCTTGCCTAGATTGATTTTCTAGGTAGAATTTTGATTCCTCCGCAATTACTTTTAGATAGTTATCATTTCCTTTTGATGCTGAGACTTCGTTTGATTTATTGTATTTTATGTTTATATCTTTTCCAGACCACGCAGCTTGATCCTTGAATAGATTTTTTTTTGCCAAATAAAAAAAATTTTTGAAAACAATATAAAATGTTAAAACGAGTATAGAAACAAGAAGAATTATGCTCATTTTATTTATTCCAGTTCTTTAATCATAACTTCTTGCAAACTCCTGGTAGGCATATGAAAAAAAAATATATAAATATATATAAGATCTGCGAGGTGCCTTTTGCACTATCATTTATACTCTAATTTATAATCTTAAGCATTTTCAATAGGTTAGGTTATTTATAGGGTTCTGCTTTTTTACATATAAATTTTAATTTCTAAATTGCCATCTCCTTAATAGTTTGCTAAATATATATTATTATTAGTTTCATAAGATAATGACTTCTTGGTTAAAATATAGCAAATTTATTTATATATTATCTAACTTGTTCGTTTTACCAGCTACGCTAATTCCATCAATTGACTTTATTTCAAATATATCTTTTATTATTTCATTTTGCTTCTTTTTTAATACTAATGTATTGCTATCATTGGTATTATGTCTTGCTCTTATTATAAAGAATAATTCAAACTATAGATTTCATATTTTATTGAAACAAAAAGGAGAAGAAATTTCAAAGGCAGATTATGAATGTGTATATTTATATGCATGGTGTACATTATTAAGATATCTTCTGATTGGAATAGCAGTAAATCGAATATTTCTTTTTTTTAATAAGTTTTGATTCTACTTATTTATTAAAAAGGTTTAAAAAACTTTTACTATTCTGTTTCTTGGGTGGATTAATTATTCCAGTATCTTCATTTAGTCTTTTTTTGATGTCTTGAATTATTTTCTGATTCTGGACCTCATTTTTGTCAGGGTCTAAAGATGCAAACCAATTTTGAAGATCCCAAGACTGGTGTCCATCTTTATCTACTTCAACTTTTACAAATCCCTCTTGACCTGTAAAGAAATAAACACCTTCAGGGAGCTTTTCAAAATCAAACTCTCCATTCTTATCTCTTCTGATGTAAGCCATTCGTGTTTAAAATGGTTATCTCGATTTAATATCATATAACAGAAATTAAATTGAGGTCATTTAATGGTTTCTGTCTTTAATTCTGTTATCTAAATATTTAGGAATTGTTATTTTTACTTGCTTTTACCTTAGGTAGTGTGAATGATTAAAAAAATACATAATCTCTATGTGCCCTTTTAGTAAGGAATTTTCTCTTCTTGCCAAAACATTTGAGTACTCTGATTACCTTGAAGATTCAGACTGGAAATTTCAGAAATACAATTTAGTAAATGCTTCTTGTTACTCTGATCTTTTGGAAGATACGGAGTGGGGAACGAGATCTGACGATTTAACTATTGCTTAAACTGGAATTGATAGAGATGTTTTATTGGTTGTTAGTCTGCAATTGTTAGTTCAGAAATGAATTCTTCGCTTATCCATTCAAGTTGATGATCTTCATTTGGGTTTCTCCCTAAAATAATTAGTGGTATGCGAATATCTTCTTTTTCAATAATATCTCTATATCCAATTAGAAGATCAGCATATTTTTTAAATGTCCAACCGTTGTTTCCTTTCGATTTCCATTCAGAAGAGTTTCTAAGAGATCGATGAAAATCTTCAATCCCAAATTCATTCCAACATTCTTGAATCGCCAGTAAATGGTCGTGCCCTTCTTTAAGTAATTTTTGATATTGAATTATTTCAGGGGCTTCTTGTGAGGTGTCTGGTTTAAGCTCTTTAGCTAAATCATAAAGGGAAACTTTTTTGAGCCTAAACCAATCTCTATCAAAAAGAAAAACTGGAAAATTCAATGACCATATGTTTCCTCGTAAACTTTTGTATGTTTTGATAAATTCATTCATGTGCTTTTGGAGAAACTTATATCGTTTTTTCATAAATACATCCTCTTAGGTGATTACTTATGGTTTTTCACTTTTATAATTAAAGTAAAGCTTATGAGGCTTGGAGTCAAACTTTAGATATAACAAGTATGATATATCTATAAAATATTAACGAATGAGAATGAATAGTAATAATAGGCGTCCAGTTTGGCTTAACTGGGTTTACCTTGGAATATTTTTATATTCTTCTTACTTTTTATTTAATTATTGGGCCTCAATTTTCGCTAAATAAATTTCACATAAATCTAGATACAATGCTATCGATAACTTTGCCTAGTGGTTTAAGAGTTACACAAAATAACTAGTTTATTTTCTATCTCTATCTTTAATTTAAAATCTATTAAAAAGTTAATTTTGTGATTTTGTAAAATCACATCACCCAGCAAATACAGGCAAACCAATTGTTGCTGTGCTTATTAACGCACCTGCAAAAAGTAGCAAAGGAAGGAGAGGGTACTTTTCGATCATCAGATTTAAAGTTTCTTATAGGTAATTATACCATGCTAAGTATTTATACTCCATCTCGGACTGAAAATAGTCATAATTGCTTTTTCGTTCATGCGAGGAGTAGTTCGATATTTTCTTTGATGACCGCTAAGAATTTTTATGACACGTCAGTTTTCAATAGGAAATCTCTTTTTTATTTCTTCAGCAACTTTTCTTTCATTTTGGTTAAGATTTTTTTTCTTGATTTTATACTTTACGTTGATCCATTCGAAAAGATTTTCTAATTCACATTTAATTTTTCCATTCTCAATCCATTCTTCGATGTACTTTTCATCACCCTCCTCAATAATGAAGCATTTTTCTGGTGACGGTAACTTGACGTCATGCAGTAATTCAGCGAAATTAGGGATGAGTTTCACTGACTATCTGTAAGATAAATGTGATTTAATTATGAAAGATTTCTATTCTTTCCGCGAAGAATAATGGGTATAAAATAGATAATTTCTTCTAATCAATATTTATAATCTGATAAAATATTCTATACAATTTAACAAAGAGAGATTTTAGAATAATTAAATACTCCATTTATTTAATCTTATATCTATATCATCTTTAGGATTTTTGATTAACAAGTTATCTGTTCTTATTTCCTTTTTGCTTATATTCAATAATTTATATAATAATATTTATAGATCATAATCAAAAATTAAGTCAATAAGTCACTTCTTATCTTTTTTGGTCTTTATTTCATTACTTTTGTAATTTATAATTCGTGTATTTGATTTAAAACTAAGTTGGTTTTCTGTTGATTTATCTTCATAAGAAAACTAATAAATAAAAAAGTTCTGCAATTGTAATCTGAAACAGTGTGTGTCATATTAAATCTATGTTCAAAGCAGTAAATCCATAAAAACAAAATAAAATAAATTCTACTAGTTCCCTATTCTCTTAAAGGATTGAACTTATACCCTCGTTAATTAGTTGAGCTAATATACCTTGCACTCATAGGTGAAAATAATAGATAATAGAAAATTTTCGTTGTTGTGGATTCTTTGATGAGATCTAACCGTACTTTTGTAATTTATATCTATTAAACATAATTTAAGATTGCTAAAATGTCGTAAAGTGATTTATTAACAATTTAAGATATCAATCTATTGAAAATATATTAAACAACTTTTTTAAAGAATCTAGTTTTGAATTAAATCGGCCAAATTATAGTTTTAATTAAATATTCTACCTCTGATTTGGTCGATGGATGGACCTCTATTTTTCTCCTCTTTTGTCAACGGAATCCAGTTCCAGTCACAACTAACAGTAAGAAGATACCCAACTAGTAAGTGCCAAATCAATATTAAAAAAGGGTGGTCTAAATGAGGAGGCAAGGAGCTTGCTGTAAACAATCTTTATCTTAGCCACTCTAGACTATTCCCACGAGTTCATAAGTAAGACGAAAAATCATTCTTTTTAAAATCTCAATTTTCAAGGCACATCAAGAATTTTTTGAAGTCTTTTGAAACAAGGATGAATTTCGAAATATTTTTTTAATCCACGTGATTAAGCACGTTTTAGGACTTAAGATTGAAGATTTGCAGGCGTGACGCAGTTTGTAGCGCGGGTGCTTTTGGAGCGGAAGTTGAGACAAGCGACAGCCCTGTAGTAGCAGGGCTTTTTTAATGCGACAAACCCTTAAAGAGTGATAGCGAGTGATAAGGAAATATTAGAACGGGTGTTTATTAAATACGCGTTTGCTTTCTTAGCACCCGCACTTCTGCATTACTTCTTTGAGCTTCTATAAGTGCTTCTTGCTTCTCTGGAGATGGATATTCGGTCAGCTTGGTCATTAGTTCCAAAGTTGTATGCTGAATGATTTCGGAGTAAATAAACGGCCTATCTGGTGTAGGTGGCATCTAATTCATGACGAATATACGCTGAGGATAGTGTTATTGGATATCTTTGGTGCATGATCTTTACATGGAAATCTGGAAATCCTTAAGCAGTTCCCTTCTCGAATGAACAGATGACTTGCATAGTCAATTTTTTATAAGGATTTTCACGTTCATAGCCTCGTCGTTTTAATTCGTCATTATTTTCTATTCATTAACTTTCTTTAGGAAGATTGAGAGTGACAAAAAGGATCCAATGAATCAATTTGATCATTATTGATTCAAACTTTAGAGAATTTATATTCTTTAAGTAGCTATCAGGGGCTACAATTTTAGTTGGCGGGGCGTGGCGCAGCTTGGTAGCGCGGGTGCTTTGGGAGCACTAGGTCGCAGGTTCGAATCCTGTCGCCCCGATCAGTCAGAGACAGGTTTCCCAGCCTGTCTTTTTTGATGGGAATACGCCAAAGGTCCCTCACGGGTCCCTCTTGAGTGTTGACTTTCTAGTAATAGCTTTATTTCTTGTTTTTCCAGCCGAACATCTCAGCCATTTTTCCAGTTGAAGCAAAGTATCCAATCGCTCCAAGAAACAAACTAAAAGCAATCAGATTTGGAACGATTCCACCAATAATCTGCGCTTCTCCAAAAGTCAGAAAAGTAATCACAACAAAAACTCTTGCCCAGTTATCAGCGAAGTTCATTGATATCATTTCTCGAGATAAGTAAACACTTGTAAGGCATTGGCTTTATCTTTGATTGTTTTGGGTAAATCATGAGATTATCTTATGAAATTTTGAAGATATCAAGGTTCTATTAATCTTTCTCTAATGCCAAAGACAATTCCCTCTACTGCTTGAACGACTACATATCCTTTATTGTTCTCGTCATTAATAAGATCAATTAATCGTTGAGCTGCTAGAGGAGCAGCTGCGATTAGTTTGCTATGACTTTGATCTAATGCGTCTTGCGTTTGACGTTCTAGAAAATTAGTTGCATCAGGATGATCTCGTAGGTATCTCCTTAGGGTTCGATAATCCATTCCTACTGACTCAGCAGCAACTTTCCATGTTGATCCATTGCTCCTAATTACAAGTGCTCGTTGTACGTGAGGAGGCAGTGGAATCTCCTTGATTGTGGGACTCCCTTTTCGTTTGTCTTTAATATCAGTGATGGTCATTTCTTTCTCTCCACTTTTACGCGTAGATCCCAAGCTGATAGCTCTTGTTCAGTCTCATCATCTTTAATTATCACTATACGAAGAGTCGGTGGATCTTTCTCTATTGATAGTTTATGTACACGTTGACGTAGACGTTCAATTTCTTTTCCTAGTCTCATCAAGTCAATTGTTTTTTCTGTACTTTTTTTAGGTTTTTTAAGTCTTAAAATGTTCCATTAAGTTCAAAGTCGAGCAAGATAGTAATTAACTGGTTTCGAGTTTAGGTATGACAAGTTTTTATGGTGCGTACAGTTCAATTAGTTCTCTTTTCCTTTTCACCTTTGTATTTGGACTCCCTTGTGGTTTGCTTTGCGCATCGTTGGCAAATAATAAAGGCTATAGCGCTTGGCGATGGTTCGCTGGTGGAGTCCTCTTTAATATTCTTGGATTAATTGCAGCAGCTGGTTTGCCTGACAGGTTGTTGAGAAACCAGCTACGTGAAGTATTGGAACACAAGTCTTGGGCTTCTAAATAATTCTAAGCGATTAATATAATCCAGTTACTTCACTAAAAAGGGTTTTGTTTTCCGCTGATTCCGAAAAACCAAGTAGTACCTCATATCTTTCTTCATCTCCATTATTGAGTTGTCCTAACCAATAATTTAATCCACTTGAATCAGGTCCCCGACCAAGTATATTTTTATATAGAGTTTCAATGTATTTCTCGTTCGATATATTTGATCCATATGAATGCGCGAATTCATTAGAGGCAAGGAATGATTGTGCTACAACTCTGTCATTATTTTCTCCTGAAGAATTTTTATCAATCCAGTATTTAAGACCATCTGGATCAGGGAAACGATTGAATGCCGCGTTATAAAGTCGAAACATTCTCCCAGTAATATTATCTATTCCTGTGACTTGATTAAATGTATTTTTTATATAATTTTGAGGATTAATATTTTGATCTCTAAAGATTAATAAGTCAATGCCAGTAATATCATCAAAACTATTACTGGTCTTGATTTCATATTTTTCATTACCTCTATTTATAAAACTATAATCACTTGAATTTCCATCAAGATACATAATTTTATTATTCAAATCGAAGGTATCGCTTATAATTACATTTTTTGAAGTTATCTTTTGCATTAATTTTTTGTCAGAATAAAATGCTATTTCCATATTCTCTATACCTTCTCGTTGATTATCTATTAATAAATTAAATTTAGGTAGATTAAAAACTCCTCTTGAATTCATTTTTTCATATCCAGTAAGACTTGCATTTGAGATGTCTAACTCATTAATTCCAGATCCAGAAAGTTTCCAGTATAAACCCTGATTACTTTCTAAACCAAAGCTTTTTAATGATATATTTAATTCAGATCCTTCTATTTTATGTATACTATTACCAATTTGATTTCCAGAAGTTGAATCTCTATCTATAAAGTAAAATGTGGGTTTAATGGACTTATCTAAAATCTTTATATATGAAGTTTCTCCTATTTGTTTTGACCTTTTTTCATCAATAAAAAATTTAATATTTACATGTTCATCTCCTTCTTTTTTATATGGTAAGAGAGGGAAGAAATCTTCTTTAATATCTAAATTTAGCCAAACTCTATTCCCATATCTAAAAGATCTACTTCCAGTAAGACTTAATGAATTAAAATCGCTTTCGCTAACCCCATCTCCTGATATCTCCCAATATACTTCCCCTGAATATCTTCTAGGGTCTGGATAAGTATATGGTTGAGAAATAGAAACCAAAGCAAGATCACCCTCTTTAAAAATTTCCGCAGAAGCTTTAACCTCAAATTGATCATCAATATGTTCATCAGAAATGTAAGCAAAATTTTCTGCAATAAGACTCTTTCTATCTTTATCTGAAAATAGCTTTAGATGTATTTTCTCATCTCCTTCTTTAACAAAGTCTTTTTTAACCTTTAAACTTATAGTCTCAAAACTATTTATCTTCGATATAACCTCTCCCTCCAATTTATTATAATATGATGAGTTATTGCTTAGAATGAAATCATCTTTATTTACTCCATCTCCTTCTATCAACCAATATAAATTTTTACCACTTTTAACATTTTGCGATCCAATAGGTATGCGAAGTATATCACCTTCTTTAACGATATGTTTGTTACTATATCCAATGCTATAAGTCTGAGATTTAGATGTATCCTCTAAGTTGAAATTAATACTTTTAATGATTTCAGACCTGTCTCTATCAGCATAAATATTTATTGAGAATTTCTCATCATTTTCTGTAAGTAAATCCTCTGAAAACTTGTGAGTTAATTTATAAGACCCTAGATAACCTTTTACTTTATACTCACCAAATAGAGAATTAGCAGCACTTAAAATCCCACTATCATTATAGTAATAAGGACTTAAATCTTCTTTATCTAATCCCTTAATATCCCAATAAATTATACTATCTTGTTCTATATTAGTTGTAATTATTGTTTCTAGTTTTTCTCCTTCCTTTAGCTTTTTAGAAGATGATTCTATTTTATACCAAGCATCTTTTGAAGAATCTTTAATTTCATAGTATGAACTATCCCCTATCTGATATTTGAAATTTAAATCTGAATATAATTTTAAATATAATCGCTCATTACCTTCTGTTTTTCTATCTGATTTTAAAATTTGCCAAAATTCACTTACGCCATTATTACCTATTTTAACTTTACCCCTTAATCTTCCATCTTCAAAATCGTTTGAATCAATTCCATGTCCTGAGTATTCCCAATATATATATTCATTTGGATCTCCATAAATATAATTTTTAATTTTTCCTCCTTCCCCACCATATTTATCTCCTCCACTTCCACCAAACATCTTCGATGATGGTGTTGTAGAGTTATCATAAGTTCTTAAGAAATGAGTTGATATTAATTCAGATCTTCCTGCATCTTCATATAATCTAAAAAGTAGATTGTTATCAGGGTTGATATATTTTCTATCTGGCCAATTTAATCCTATTTCAGTCTCATAATCTTTTAAGAGCTTATGCCTAATTTCAAAATTCATATTATTACTGATAATACCGTTACCATGCAGATCACCTAATTCAAAATCCTTTGAATCTATATATAATCCTCCAATAGACCAATAAAGTTTTTTTCCTATTGAATCTGAACTTGTTGAAGAAATAGTTGTTGTAAATATATCACCCTCATAAATATCTTCTAATGATGTTTTAATAGAATAATTAATTTCTTTAGAAGTATCTTCTATATAAATAAAAGCAGTTTCTCCTACTTGCTCCAGTCTATTTTGATCTTTGTAAATTCTAACCTCTGCAATCTCTATACCTTCAGTTTTTAAATCCTCAGTAAATTTAAAATCAAAACGACTATATCCATTGTTATCAATTACACCAACACCTTTCATTAACTGTCCATCAAAATCCGAAATATCAATATTTTCTCCTTTTATATTCCAATAATATTCTGAACCATCTTCTATATTTGAAGTCTTTAAAATCATTGCAATACTATTACCTTCTCTCACATTTCTAGATAGAGGTGATAAGCCATATTCAACCTTTTTATTAGTATCGCTATCTATGATTGTTATTGGAGAAGAAATACAGACTGGTGTTAAAGCTGAATCTAAGCCAGAACCATCCATGTAAACATGTATACTGAAGACTTCATTTTTCTCTTTTAATTTGTCTGTTGCAATTCTATGAAAAAGTGTACATTCTCCATTTGAATCTATAATTCCATTACCAGTTAATCCTCCAGATAAAATATCATTGTAAAGATTGTCTCCAACTAATTCCCAGGAAATAGATTTACCTTCTTCTATTTCAGTTGTTTTGATTGTAGTAGTAAGTAATTCACCTTCTTTAATTTCCAATGCCGATGGAATTATTTTATATGTCGCTGTTTTATATGTATCATTAATTAATATTGTTTTTGTAGTAGCTAATTTCTTATATGAATAGGGATTGGAATATAAATTAATGTTGAAGATCTCATTCCCTTCAGTTTTTCGATCTGCTTTAATATCTGTAGAGAAACTAAAATTACCATCCTTATCTACTATACCAGTCCCAGAAACTTTATTATCAATAAAATCTTTGTAATCAAGACCTGGTCCATCTATTTTCCAAAAAAGAGATGTGCCTTCCTTTATATTTTCAGTAGAAACATATGCCACTAAAGTATCACCTTCATTATAAATATCGGAAGATGGATTAATCAGATAAGAGGATGTTTTAGAAGTATCGAGAATGACGAAGCTAGCTTTCGTTCCAACTTGTGTGGAACGAGACGAATCAGAAAAGAGTTTGATATCAACAGTTTCATTGCCTTCTGTTATTTGATCATTTGCAAGGGTATGAGAGAAAGAAAAGTTGCCATCGCCATTAACGGTTCCAGAACCGGTTAAAGAACCAGAGGAGAAGTCAGAGCTGGTGATTCCTGTTCCAGTTAGTGAGTAATAAAGAGTGGTATTAGCAGCAACATTATTTGTTGAGATAGACGTGGTTAAGGTTGAACCTTCGTTGATTGCGCTCGTTGAGGGTGTAATTGTGTAGTTGGATGTTTTAGAAGTATCGAGAATGACGAAGCTAGCTTTCGTTCCAACTTGTGTGGAACGAGACGAATCAGAAAAGAGTTTGATATCAACAGTTTCATTGCCTTCTGTTATTTGATCATTTGCAAGGGTATGAGAGAAAGAAAAGTTGCCATCGCCATTAACGGTTCCAGAACCGGTTAAAGAACCAGAGGAGAAGTCAGAGCTGGTGATTCCTGTTCCAGTTAGTGAGTAATAAAGAGTGGTATTAGCAGC